>DAOUAS010000020.1:0-15398 GCA_034433295.1 Anaerolineales bacterium
GAAGATGACTTTGGCGCAGTTGCCGAAGCAGATTGGATTTGTGAAGCCATCGTCGAGAACTTGAAAATCAAAGTGGACTTGATGACCCGCATTGACGAAGTCCGCAAGCCAAATGCGATTGTCTCCACCAATACTTCGGGCATTCCCGTCAAGGACATTGCTGAAGGTCGCAGCAAGGGATTCAAACTGCATTTCCTCGGCACGCACTTTTTCAATCCACCGCGCTATTTGAAATTGTTGGAAATCATCCCCACAGCGGATACGTCGAAGGAAGTGACCGAATTCTTTGTCCACTTTGGCGAGTTCACATTGGGCAAGGGCGTGGTGCTTTGCAAAGATACACCCAACTTCATCGGTAACCGCGTGGCGTTTGGGACTGGCGCGTTCGCGCTGGACTTCATCCTCAACAATGAATACACGGTGGATGAAGTGGATTCTCTCACGGGTCCGCTGATGGGTCGCCCGAAGACCGCAACTTTCCGCTTGATTGACTTGGTCGGCGTGGACGTTTGGGATCACGTTGGCAAGAATCTCGCACCGTTGATTCCGCATGACAAACTCGGTCAAAAATATCTTGCCGCCGAAAAGCCGCGCAAGTTGATGGATACCCTGCTCGAACGCCAGTGGCTGGGCAACAAGACCAAAGTCGGCTTCTACAAGGAAGTGCACGGTGAAGATGGCAAGAAGGAATTTCACTCGCTCGATTTGACCACGCTGGAACATGTCCCCGCCACCAAGCCGCGTTTCGACTCGGTCAAGGCGGCGAAAGATGTCGAGGGGTTGGGCGACAGGTTGAAGGTTTTACTCGCCGCTGACGACAAAGCCGCGAAACTGGTCAAGGCGCTCACGTATCAAAGTTTCCAGTATGTATCCTCCATCATCCCCGAAGTGGCAGACACCGCCAAACCGATTGACGACGCCATCCGTTGGGGCTTCATGCACGAAGCGGGTCCTTTCGAGATTTGGGACATGCTCGGCGTGCGCGAAGCGGTCAAACAAATGAAGAAGGAAGGCTATCCCGCTGCCAAGTGGGTGGACGAAATGTTGAAGAACGGGATCGAGACCTTCTACCAGTACAAGGGCACGAACAAAATTGGTGCATACGATGTCTCGAAGAAGAAGTACGTAAAGTTGAAGCAGCCCGAAGGCTTTGTCTTCCTTAAAGATTTTCGCGGCACGAAGAAGGAAGTTGTCAGCAATGCGGGCGCGACGATGTTTGACATTGGCGACGGCGTGGCACTGGTGGAATTCCACACTAAGATGAACGCGCTGGACGACGACATCTTCAACATCACCAGCGAAGCCCTCGACCGCGTGGAGAAGGATTTCGATGGCTTGGTCATCGGCAGCGAAGCCGACAACTTCAGCGCAGGCGCGAATCTGTTTATGGTGGTGGTCGCCGCCCAGCAGGGGATGTGGGATCAACTCGAAGGGGCGGTCCACAAGCTGCAAAACATGAACATGCAGATGCGTTACTTCCCCAAGCCTGTGGTCGTGGCTCCTGCGGGACTGGCTCTCGGCGGCGGCTGTGAAGTGACCATGCACGCTCCACGTGTGGTTGCAGCGGCTGAAACCTATATCGGTTTGGTGGAACTCGGCGCAGGCGTCATCCCTGCGGGCGCAGGAACGAAGGAAATCATGCGACGCATTGTCAACCCTGCCATGCGAACCGACGGCGCTGAAGTCTTCCCATTCCTGCAACGCGCCTTCCTGCAAATTGGTCAGGCGAAGGTTGCCACCTCTGCGGCGGAAGCGCGGAGCATGGGAATTCTTGGTCCGCAAGATAGAATCATCATCAACCGTGACCACCTGCTGACCGAAGCCAAACGCGAAGTCTTGCACATGTCTGCGGCGGGATATATGCCGCCCGCGCCTGAACTCATCTATGCCGCTGGGCGCGATATGTACGGCGCGATGAAAATTGGCGCGTGGAGTTTCAAGGAAGGCAATTACATCACCGAATACGACGCGCACATCGCCACCAAACTGGCATACATCATGGCTGGCGGCGACCTGTCCAAGCCGCAATGGGTGAGCGAACAATACATTTTGGATTTGGAACGCGAAGCATTTTTATCTCTTTGCGGCGAGGAAAAGACTCAAGCCAGAATGTGGTCGCTGTTGCAAACTGGCAAGCCGTTGAGGAACTAAAAAAATCTGGACACGGATTTGATGGATTGCGCGGAGTGGTACGGATTTGCTTTTGAATTTTGTTGAAAGATGGAGCAGGTTCTATGAACCAGTTTGGCACAGGACAAAAGCCGATATTTCAGGGCAAACACTCTGAGTTGAGCGATAAGATTATCAAAGTTTTCTATGAAATCCATAATGAACTTGGTTATGGGTTCAGTGAGAAAATCTATCAGAAGGCTTTTGGAATTGCCCTGCGTCAAATTGGTCTAAAGGTTGATGAACAGGTACCGATAAAAGTCTATTTTCGTGGGCAGGAAGTTGGTGAATATTTTGCAGATATGATTGTCAACGATTTAATCTTGCTTGAGTTGAAGGCTGTCGCTCATATCATTGAGGAGCATGAGGCGCAATTACTCAATTACCTGAAGTCCACCGAAATAGAAGTTGGCTACTTGATGAATTTTGGAAAGTCCGCCGAATTCAAGCGTAAAGTCTTCGACAACGATCGCAAAGGGTCGCTAAAGTGGACGAAAAAATAAAAAGAAAAATCCGTTCTTATCCGTGAAATCAGTGTAATCCGTGTACAAAAGGAGAGTCACTATGAAAGAAGCCGTTATTGTTAGCGCAGTACGAACTCCCGTAGGCAAAGCCAAACGCGGTGGAATGGCAACCGTCCGCCCCGATGAAATGGCTGCCGCCTCGATTCAAGAATTGCTCAAACGCACGCCAAATCTCGACCCCGCTCAAATCGAAGATGTGGTCTTTGGCTGTGCCTTCCCCGAAGGCGAGCAGGGCATGAACATCGCCCGCATGATTGCCCTTCGCGCGGGTCTGCCCGACACCGTGCCCGCTGAAACCATCAACCGCTATTGTTCTTCGGGTGTACAGTCCATTGCCCACGTTGCAAATGCCATTCAGGCTGGTCAAATCGAAATCGGCATTGCAGGCGGAGTCGAATCCATGAGCATGGTGCCGATGATGGGCTACAAATTTTCGCCCAACCCGCACTTCGCACAGGACTTGCCGCATTACTACACCAACATGGGACTCACTGCCGAGAATGTCGCCGCCAAGTATGGAATCAGCCGCGAAGACCAGGACGCTTTTTCGATGAAGAGTCATAAGAAGGCGGCGCAGGCGGTCAACTCTGGATTATTCGACCCCGAACTGATTCCACTTGATGTGGAAGTGACCGAACTGGGCGTGGATGAAAAGCCCGTCAAAAAGAATTTCACCGTCAAGCGGGATGAAGGTCCCCGAGCCGATACCACGCTGGAAGCGCTTGCCAAACTCAAGCCAGCTTTCAAAGAGGGCGGAACTGTGACTGCGGGCAATTCCTCGCAGATGTCGGATGGCGCATCAGTCGTCATGGTCATGTCTACCGAACGCGCCGCCCAGTTGGGATTGAAACCGCTGGCGAGGTTTGTGTCCTTCGCCGTCGGCGGAGTCCCGCCAGAGATGATGGGCATTGGTCCCGTTGCGGCAATCCCGAAGGCGCTGAAAATTGCTGGGCTGTCCCAAAACGAAATTGACCTGATAGAATTGAACGAAGCCTTTGCCGCTCAAAGCCTCGCCGTCATCCGCGAATTAGGCTTGGACGAGGAAAAAATCAATGTCAACGGCGGCGCAATCGCCCTCGGACATCCGCTCGGCTGTACAGGCTCCAAACTCACCACGCAGTTGATTTATGAAATGGCGCGCCGCAAGTCGAAGTATGGAATCGTCAGCATGTGCATCGGCGGCGGTATGGGCGCGGCGGCGGTGTTTGAAAATCTACAGTGATAATCGTCATTGCGAGGGCGCTAGCCCGAAGCAATCTCCTCGTTACATAAGATTGCTTCGTCGTCGCTCCGCTCCTCCTCGCAATGACATAAAAAAAATAATAGGAGAAAAAATGGCTCTCACAATCGAAACCCTCATGTCCAAAATGCCTGGCGCGTTCATACCCGAAAAAGCGCCTGGACTCGACGCCGCCATCCAGTTCAAGTTCACGGGCGAAGAAGCGGGCGACTGGTACGCCACGATCAAAGACGGCAAGTGCGAAGTTGCCAAGGGCGTCCATGCTTCGCCCAAGATGACGCTTACCGCTGACTCCAGTGACTATGTCAAAATCTTCACGGGCGAAGTCGATGGAATGCAAGCCTTCATGCAAGGCAAGTTGAAACTGGCTGGTGACCTGAACTTGGCGATGAAACTGACGCAGATGTTCAAAATCAGGTAATCTCGTTATTGCGAGGAGGGCGTACTTCCCGACGAAGCAATCTCCCGTGAATGGAGGTTGCTTCGTTCGTTTAAAACGCTCACTCGCAACGACATAAGTTTTGGTAGAATTGCGCCATTCTTTTTCTAGGAGCAAAACCGTGGACTTTAGTTGGATTGCACAACCCGAATCTTGGATTGCGCTTGTCACGCTAATTGCACTCGAACTGGTGCTCGGTGTGGACAATGTCATCTTTATCTCCATCCTTGCAGGAAAACTCCCGCAGCAGGATCAAGCACGGGCGCGGACAACGGGCATTATGCTGGCGGTTATCACCCGTATCCTGCTTTTGCTTTCACTCTCATGGATTATCAGCCTCGAAGAACCGTTCTTTCACATCCCCTGGTTTGGCGGCGAAGAGATTGGAATTTCTGGGCGCGACTTGATTTTGCTGGCGGGCGGTTTGTTCCTACTGTGGAAAAGCACGCATGAAATCCATGACAAACTGGAAGGCAAGGAAGGTGCGGCGTCTGCCAAAGTTGCCGCAACATTTGCCAGTGTGATTATCCAAATCATGCTGTTGGATATCGTCTTCTCGCTCGACTCCGTCATCACCGCCGTCGGCATGGTGGACCATATCGCCATCATGATTATCGCCGTCGTCATTGCGGCGGGCGTGATGATTTTCGTGGCGGGCCCGCTTGGCTCATTTGTCGAACACCATCCCACCATCAAAATTCTGGCGCTTAGTTTCCTTTTGCTCATCGGCTTCACGCTGATTGTCGAAGGGCTGCACCAGCACATTCCGAAGGGCTACGTTTATTTTGCAATGGGCTTCTCGGTCTTCGTGGAGATGCTCAACCTGCGTCTGCGCGAAAACCGCGACCCTGTGAGTTTGCACACCCCCTATAAGTCGGAGACGCTTATGATGAAGCCTGCGCCTATCACAGTTTCAGATACAAAGCCGGTGGTTGTAAAGCCCAGGCCTGCCACCCCAAGAACCGCGGTAAAAAAGACAGGGACAAAGACCAAAAAGAAGTAGTTTGTTCGAACAAGACCGTCGGTCAACCGACGGTCTTGTTTTATCTTGAGCGGATTATAATTTGTCATCCTCAATTTTGGAGTTACCATGACATATCAAGGTCTGCTTCACCGCTATGGTCAATATCTCGGCCTGCCCGCCCACACGACACCCATTTCCCTGCTTGAAGGAAACACCCCGTTGATTCCCATACCGCGGTTGAGCAGGGAATTTGGCTGTGAGTTGTTTATCAAATTTGAAGGGCTCAACCCGACAGGTTCATTCAAAGACCGTGGCATGACCGCCGCCATCAGCGAGGCTGTTGGACGCGGGGCGCAGACTGTGATCTGTGCATCGACGGGAAACACGGCGGCTTCGGCGGCGGCGTACGCTGCCCGGGCTGGGTTGCGTTCCATCGTGTTGATTCCCGAAGGAAAGGTGGCGGCTGGAAAACTGGCGGGTGCGATTGCCTACGGCGCGGAAGTGATTCAAATTCAAGGTTCATTCGATGATGCATTGACTCTTGTAGTGGAAATTACCCAAAAGACGCCGATTGCGTTGGTCAACTCCATCAACCCCTTCCGCATCGAAGGGCAGAAGACTTCGGCGTTTGAAATTTGCGATGTGCTGGGGTTTGCTCCCGACTGGCTCTGCCTGCCTGTGGGCAATGCGGGGAACATCACCTCATACTGGGCGGGATTCAAGCAATATCAAAAAGGACTGCCGCAGGTTTTGGGCGTGCAGGCGGCGGGCGCGGCTCCGCTGGCGCTGGGTCATCCAGTGGAAAAGCCCGAGACGATTGCCACAGCCATCCGCATCGGCAAACCCGCTCGCGGTGAGCAGGCGCTCGAAGCGGCGCAGGAATCCAACGGGAAAATCATCGCAGTATCCGACGAGGAGATTTTGTCCGCCCAGCGGATTCTGGCTTCGGAAGGCGTCTGGGTGGAGCCTGCCTCGGCTGCGGGTCTGGCAGGCTTGATTGCAGAATCAACCAAAGGGTCGATGAATGTCGAAGGGAAGAAAGTCGTCGTTGTTTGCACAGGTCACGGGATGAAGGATCCATCCATCGTCACCGAGTCGTTCAAATCTCCCAAAATCATCCCTGCTGATTATAAAGTATTGCTGGAAGTGATTGGTGGCGGTTAGATTTCGCCTGTTAAGAAAATTGCAAAATGAGCCGTGACGGCGAAAAGATTTAGAATTGCCAAAGTTTGGCGTATCTTTTCCATTTGGCGGCGGCTTTTCATGCTCAAAACTTTCGTGATGACAGATAAAAAGAACTCACTTACCACTTCGCCATTAAAAGATTTTTCTTTTTTTGCTTCGTTTTCCCCGGAGCAATTGCGGCGTGTGATTGGCATTGGACAGGTGGTTTCTCTGAAGGCAAACCAGGTTGTGTTCAAACAGGGGGAATGTGTCGGTGCGATATTCCTGATTTTGAAAGGCAGCGTGAAGATCGAAGGCGAGGACAGCGCCGGGACAGTTTATGCGTATGGTCAAATAGAAACGGGACAGGTGTTTGGCGAACTTGCTCTTTTACGCGGAGAGTCGAGCCGTGTTACGGCAACAACAATACGAGACTCAGAATTGCTGGTCATCGACCGCCCGATGCTTTTGACAATGCTGCGGACCGTCGAACCGGAACAGGCGATCAATGTCTTCCTGGCTTTGGAAGAGCAAACGCGCAACATCATCGAGCTTGGTTTTCGCGAAGTCCTCCTGCGGCGGCTTCTTTCTTCGCAGATGGAAGTTGAAAAGCAGCGCGCGATGACCCAGATGGTGGCCGGCGTGGCCCATGAAATTAACACGCCGCTGAGCGTGATCAATACCGCAGTGACCATTGTGGCGAAAGAACTTGCCGCGCCGGTGGAGTTAACCTTTCAACGCGCGGCCGACATCGCCGAACCGCTGGAATTGATGCGCCTGAATGTGGAACGAACCCAGCAATTGGTGAAGAATTTCAAGAAGATATCGGCCAGTCAGTTCCAGGAGGAGAAGGAACTATTCGATATTGTCGAGGCAATCGAAGAAACCATCGAATTGGTGAATGTCAGTTTGAAGCGCGCGCGGGTTCAGGTCAGGTTTTACAACAGACTTGACGCCGAAAAAAGGAAGTGGATGGGGTATCGCGGTTTCCTTTCGCAGGTGGTGATTAACCTGCTGACGAATGTGGAGCGATATTCATATCCAAAAGATGCAGGCGGCTTTGCCGATGTGTCCATCCGAATGACGGAAGACGACCGTTATTGCCTGACCGTAAAGGATTATGGAAGGGGGATTCCGCCTGCAGACCAGCCTCAAATTTTCAAACCCTTCTTTACAACCGGGAAATCCGCCGGTGGCACCGGGCTTGGACTCTTCATCGTTCACAACCTGGTGATCAACGCGCTCCACGGCGAGATCAAACTGAATTCTGAAGAGGGCGGAGGCGCGGAGTTTATCGCCATTTTTCCAAGGGAGATTCTGGAATAGCGCCCTGGTTCTTCTCGAATTCCACTTCCCACTCGGTTCCGAAATTTATGTTATAGCATTTGCTGAAACTGCCCTGGTTGACTGCCAGAGAAATTTTCATTATTTCATTGTTGTAAATGATAGGGATACCTTTTGGAGTATAGCCGAAGGATTTGTGGAAGAGGATTTTTTCGGTAAAGACAATCTTTCCTTTGTGGCGGATCGTAAGGCGCAGGGAATCTCCATAGGTGAAGCCCGCTTTGGTGAAGAGGGAAAGAGGGATGTTTGTCCACAGGTTGCCAAAGTTCGGGTCGCCGATTTCGAAAATTCCGCTGACTTTCCCGCCTTCCAGTTTGGGCTGGTGAATGGGGAGGGTGACGATTTCATCCACCGGGTAAGTGGGACCGACCTGCTCGTAGGTGATTAATCCGCTTGCCAGTTTTGCGGCGCAGTAACCGAAGAGGTCCCTGCCGTGGAAGACGTTGGTTTCCTCGGTGTTTTTTCCGCGCAGACGGTTAACGCTCTCGTCAATCTCGCGGACTTCGATGATGCCAGACGACTGCCTGACGTGAGTCAGCGCGCCGTTATCCGGGGTGACGACGAAGTAGCCGTCGGCTGTTTTGGCAACGCAAGCTCTTCGCGGTGTGCCGACGCCGGGGTCCACCACCGAGACGAAGATCGTCCCCAGAGGCCAAAATCGCATGGACTGGAACAACCTGTAGGACGCGCTCCATATATCGTATTGGGGAATCTCATGGGTTCCATCGATGATTTCAATCTCGCGGTCCACGCTTTTGACCACGCCGTACATGGCGCTTACGGCGCTTTCCTTGTAAGTGAAATCGGTTTGAAAGACCAGAGTGGGTTTCATTATTTTTCCTTTTGGGGTTCGATTGATTTAGATGAACGGGTTATAGAATCGTCCGTGATTGATGAAGACCGACACAAGGACGGTGGCAATGAAGATAAGTGCGGAAATTGCAAGCGCCATATAGTCCTGGGAGTTAAACGCTTTGGACGTGTACCAGGTGCGGGTCTTACTCTTGGCGAAGCCGCGCAAATCCATGGCATTGCTGATGAGTTCGACCCTGTCGAGCGCGGAGAAAATCAACGGGATGACGATCAGCAGGGCGTTCTTGAAGCGGTCGGCAAATTTCGCCTTGTGTGACAGGTCCAATCCGCGGGCTTGCTGTGCCAGACTGATGTCGTGATAGTCCCTCTGTACATCGGGGAAGTAGCGCAGGGTCAGGGCGACGGCAAAGGCGGCTTTATAGTTAACCCCGATCCCGTTTAGCGAGGAGGCAAACTCGCTGGGGTTGGTCGTCAGCAGGAAGATGATCCCAAACGGGATGACAGAAAAGTACTTGAAGAATTTCGTCACCTGGTAGAAAATTTGTTCCCAGGTCAATTTATATCCGCTGTACAAATCGGCGATATTGTGCCGTGTGCCGTAGATCTTCACGCCTTCTTCCGGGGAAAAGAAAAAGGAAATGACTGCATTGGTCAGCACAAAGATGAGCACGTAAATAATCATCAGGCGGATTTGGGAATACTTGATTTTCGAGAGCCGTAGTACGCCGACCGAGAAAGCCATCACTGCCAGAATGACGCGGATGTCATACGAAAACATGACTGCAAATGTCAGCAGCAGGAAACAGATGAGTTTCGTCAATCCCGAAAGCCTGTGGATGGGTGTATCCACTTGGTTGTACGAAAAGAGTTTCATTTTCATGTTCATCGGTTCTTCATCCACCTTTCGTAGTCGATGAAGCCCTGCACGAAATGAGTCCCATCTTCGATGCCGGCCATTTGAGCGAGGTTGAAGAGCGAGGTTTCTTTCAAGTTTGCCTCGTTGATGACTCGCAAGTCTGTCAACACGACCGATGCCGCTGTGTCGGCAATCTTCCTGCCGCCTGCCAGCACAATCGCGCGCGGGGTATATTCCAGCATCAGGTGCATGTCGTGGGTGATTAGGATAACCGTCACGCCGAGTTTGTTGATTTCCACCAGAAATTCCATGATCTCTGTATAGTGGCGGAAGTCCTGCCCGGCGGTGGGTTCATCGAGGATGAGAATTTTCGGGTCGAGGACGAGGATGGACGCGATGGTCACGCGCTTTTTCTGACCGTAACTCAGGGCGGAGATGGGCCAACCCTTGAACGGAGCCAGTCCGCAGATCTTGAGAACCCTTTCAACTCGCGCCGCAATCTGATCTTCAGGGATGTTTCTCAACCGCAAACCCAGCGCCACCTCGTCGTAAATCATCGGCTTGGAAATCATCTGGTTGGGATTTTGCATGACGACCCCAATGATTTCCGCCCGTTCTTTGATGGTTTTGTCCTTGATGTCCTCTCCCTTGTAATGGATGACGCCGCGGTCTTCCTTCTCGAATCCACACAGCAATTTGGAGAGGGTGGACTTGCCCGCGCCGTTTTTGCCGACGATGGAAATCATCTCGCCTTCGCGGATGTCGAAGTTGATGTCATCGAGGATGGGATGAACACCGTCATAGGAAAAAGAAACATTTTCCATCTTCAGAATGGATGGGTTGGCGTTTTTTCGGTCATCGGCTTTGATGGCATTATGCCAGACGTTCAATGCATTTTTGGAGAACTCCGTCTTCAGCGTGGTGATGTGACCGGGCTGCATTTCACTGGTCACTTTGACGCCCGCATATTTCAACGCGGTGACGTACAGCGGCTCGCGGATTCCATTCTCGGTCAGAATGGTCGAAGAGACCAGTTCGTGGGCGTTCATGTCCGCGATGATCCTGCCGTCGTTGATGACAATGACTCTGTCGATGCTGCGGTGCAGAACGTCTTCCAAACGGTGTTCGATGATGATGATTGTCTTCTGAGATTGCCGGTGAATATCATCGATGATTTCGATGGCGGTTTTGCCGGTGGCGGGATCGAGGTTGGCGAGCGGTTCGTCGAAGAGCAGGATGTCCACGTCGTCGATCATCACACCCGCCAGTGAAGTCCGCTGTTTTTGTCCGCCGGATAGTTCGAAGGGAGATGAGGTCAGCAAGTTCTGCATGTCCACCATCTCTGCTACTTTTTTTACTCTCGTGTGCATCTCATCATGAGGGACGTTATCATTTTCCAGCGCAAAGGCAATATCCTCACCGGCGGTCAACCCCACAAATTGCCCGTCCGAATCCTGCAAGACCGTGCCGATCATCTTCGAGAGGTGGAAGATATCCTGTGTCTTTGTCTCCAATCCGTTGATTTTCAGGCTGCCGCTGATTTCCCCTTTGTACGCAAAGGGAATCAGTCCATTCAGGCAATGCCCTAGCGTGCTTTTGCCGCTGCCGCTGGGTCCGACGATTAATATTTTTTCGCCGGGATAAATCCTGAGGTTGATGTCATGCAGGGTGGGCTCAGCCTGGCTGTAATATTGAAAGGAAAAATTTTGAAACTCGATGATTGCTTGTCTGTCCATAAAACAGTTTATCCGTTCGTTGTTTTTTCCCTGCGTTCTGGATTTTCCCCAGGCTGGGGGAAACAGCCTGGGGCTTTCGACTGATGCGGATTAGCTCTTGCTCAGACTGCCCTTCTTTGTCCGCGTCGCGGCGTAGGCAACCAGTAACAGGGTGCCGATGACGCCGGCGCTGATCGTGTTCATAATGGCGGCAGTGACTCCCTGGGTAAAGACCAGATTGACGGGTTCCTGGTAGATGAGGATGTCCAGCACGGGGGCGACGATCACCCAGGCAATGACATTGCCAATGGCTTGGACCACGTTGAATGTGATGATGTCCTTGGTCTTGAACTCGCCTTCCTCGACCTTTGTGCGCTTGAAAGCGAAGCCGAAGATGAAACCAGCAACGCCGCTGGCGATGACCCAACTCCACCAGGGGGAGCCATATTGGATGGCGTCGCTTAGGGCATGACCAATGAATTGGATCAACAGCCCGGCGATGGGTCCGAAGAGAGTGGCGAAGAAAGCACCCAGCCCGTAGGCGGTCTGGAAACTGGTTTCAGGGACCGGTGAAGGCACCTTGACGTACATGAATAAAAGCGTAAAGATGGCGGCGCCAAGTCCGGTCGCGACAATCGTTCTGGTGCTAACCTTGAAATAATCCTTCATTTTTTGCTCCTTTTGAAAAGATTCGGGTTTTGGGTTGTGTGCCAACCCGGCGGGAAAATGGGATTCCGTGAAGATCCTTCCTGCAGGTCAATCGACTTCCTCGAATGGTTTGAAAACTGTCAATCTATTCAGATCGGGCGCCTCCTCTTTGCAGAACAAACAGAATTTACATATTCATATTGCAAGTATAACTTAAATGTTGCCTTTCACTTCGGATTGAATAAGAATCAAAATAGCGCCGCGATGAACGGCGGTTTTTGTTAAACTCCTTTCAATGGCGCGGTTTTTCACCTTGGGAGCTTTTCTCCGGCATCGACTCTGAAATCCAGGCGGTTTTGGGGGAAAGACATAGATGGTGAATGGCGAGAATCGAGTTTCCAATAAAAGGCAGACCCGCGGGAGCGGGTCTGCAAGATGAACTTTTTCTACGTTACCCGGTGACCGTGGGAACCATGAGAAGGTAAGTTAGCAGCCCTGCCACAAACATAATCACGCCAAATGCGGCGAAGAACAGTCTCATGTTGCTTTCAGCGCCGAGCAGGGACGCCCATGCCGCAAATGCAAGACCAAGCGCCATGATCATCACAACCAACTGGAGTTGGTCTCCTTTTTCATCGTACTGCGAAGCAAGTTCGAAATCCATGTCAGACTCGTCCCAATAGGCGTATGCATCCGTATACATATCTTCATAGTACTGCTCGTCCCACACACCCTCCGGGTCGCGTTCGACCGCTGCTTGAAGCGCCTCGGAGAAACTGGACTGGTAATAATCTGCGATTTCAGGGCGTTCATCCGCATTCATGTACCAGTTGTCAAAGTAGTTATAATCCTGTGTAATGTCCTGGTTGGCGCGCAGGTACTCGGCATTGCCGTCGTTCAGGTTTTTCATGCCCTTGATCTCGTACTCGTTCTGCTTCGAGTCCGACATGGCGCCCTGATAACTTGCGACGGCGGTGAAAACGCTCAACAATGCGATCATCGTGCCCAGGAAGATTTCATTACCCAAAAAACCAAGAATTTTTTTCATATTTTCTCCTCGTGAATGAAATTTAATAAAACATAGACAACAATTATAACTTGAGTTTAGAGTAGCCAAGTAGCACACAAAATGGGGGAGTGTCTAAATCATGGGTAAATGAAGTCTTTGACATGCGCTTGGTAATTTGGGAAAGCTTGTTTGTGGAGTTGTCTGCGGTTGAAAGCAAATACGAACAACTTCAAGGCACACTGCAAAGCACAGGGACAACGCGAGAAGCAACGCGATCTGCGGGCGAGTCGTGCCAGATAATGACGCAACTCGGAATTATCGCCTTCCACCGAGTAGGTGTCGTTTTTGCCTTCTGAAACTTCGTAGCGACCATAGTGATACCAGAGGCAACCATACGCCTTAAAGCCATCGCTGAAATACCATTTTGCTTTAGGTGCATCATCGACCCTGAGTTGGATTGCTTCCTGGGCGCGTTCCCAGACAACGACCCAGCCCCAAATACAACGTGTTTTGCGGTCTACAATCGTGATGATGTAGATTCTGTTTTTTTATCCCCGATAAAAGTGAATAGCTCATCCATTTCAGCATTTTCGACTTTGCCGGGAACAGGCGCGGCAGGCAATCCGTTCGCATGGGTTTTCGCCCAGTTTGCCACACTCTGATGATTGACTCCCAGATGGCGGGCTATCCGACGTAGATTTATGCCATCTACGTACATTTGTACCGCTTTTTGACGAACTTCAGCGTTGTAGCTGCACATCTTTTTCTCAGGAGTGTATTTGTATCCGCACAGATACACCGATACCGCTGGCTCCCGGATGGAAGCTTGCCAACTTTGTGTTGTTTGACTTCACTGGCACATTTTGGACATTTCATGCTCTTATTTTACCCACATGTTAGACACTCCCCTTTTACTCCACCCTTGACGGATTCTCGATTCTGCCTATAATCGGGCAAAATATCACAAGCCCATGAATACATTCCTGTTCTCCCTCTTGCTTATCGTCGTCATTATTTCGGTCCTTCTTATTAAGGACCTGTTTTCGGTTAGGATGGCGAAGGTAAGAGTGAGAGCAAGATAAACTCACAGGATAGTAGCACAGAGAGCCGCCCTAACCAAGGGCGGCTCTTTTTGTTACCTACCTCACCCCCAGCCCCTCTCCCAAGAGGGAGAGGGGAGTCAAAAGGAGCCGTATGAGATCAGACACAGTCAAGAAAGGGTATGAGAAAGCGCCGCACCGCGCATTGTTGCGTGCGACTGGCGTCAAAGAGGAGGATTTCGACAAGCCGTTTATCGCCATTGTTAATTCATATGTGGATGTTGTGCCCGGGCACGTGCATTTGCAGGAGTTCGGCAAGCTGGTGAAGGATGCCGTCCGAGCGGCGGGCGGCGTGCCGTTCGAGTTCAACACCATCGGCGTGGACGACGGCATCGCGATGGGACATTCTGGAATGAAATATTCCCTGCCTTCGCGCGAG
The DNA here is from genome assembly GCA_034433295.1 of Anaerolineales bacterium. GTDB lineage: Bacteria > Chloroflexota > Anaerolineae > Anaerolineales > Villigracilaceae > Villigracilis. The sequence goes on from DAOUAS010000020.1 coordinate 14,365, forward strand.
TTGATTGCCGACTGCGTGGAGACCATGATTGAAGCACACAAGTTCGACGCTATGGTCTGTATCCCCAACTGTGACAAGATCGTGCCTGGGATGTTGCTGGCAGCCATGCGGGTGAACATCCCGACCATCTTCGTCTCCGGCGGACCGATGGCGGCGGGGAAAACGCCCGACGGCGAGACGATTGATTTGATTTCTGTATTCGAAGGGGTGGGGGCATTTTCAGCGGGGAAGATCGACGAGAAGCGTTTGTCTATTTTGGAAAAATTTGCCTGTCCTTCGTGCGGCTCCTGTTCCGGGATGTTCACCGCCAACTCGATGAACTGCCTGATGGAAGTCATCGGCTTGGCTTTGCCCTACAACGGCTCCGCACTGGCGAAGACTCCCGAACGCGAGGCGCTGGCAAAGAAAGCCGCCGCGCAAATCATGACCCTGCTCGAACGCGACGTCAAGCCGCGCGACATCGTGACCGCCGAAGCCATCGACGATGCCTTCGCGCTGGACATGGCGATGGGCGGCTCATCCAACACGGTTTTGCACACGCTGGCATTGGCGAACGAAGCCGAAGTGAATTATCCGTTGGAGCGCATCAACTCTGTGGCAGACAAGGTGCCGCACATCTGCAAGGTTAGCCCTGCAGGCAAGTGGCACATGGAAGACGTGCATCGCGCGGGCGGAATCCCTGCCATTTTGAACGAAGTCCAGCGTGGGACAAAAATGTTGCATTTTGATCGTATCACTGTCAGCGGAACAACGTTGGGCGAATCCATCAAGGGCGCGGAAATCAAAGATGATGAAGTCATTCGCAAGTATGACAACGCCCACTCCAAACGCGGCGGACTGGCGATCTTGTTTGGCAACCTCGCGCCCAAAGGGGCGGTGGTCAAGGTTGGCGGCGTGAGCGAAGCGATGATGAAATTCGAAGGTCCAGCTGTGATTTTCGAATCTCAGGATGAGGCAATGGCTGGGATTTTGGCGGGTCAGGTCAAGGCGGGGGATGTGGTCGTCGTCCGCTACGAAGGTCCCAAGGGCGGACC
>DAOUAS010000021.1:0-22746 GCA_034433295.1 Anaerolineales bacterium
GCTCTTTCCCCGAAGCATCTCTGACACAATCAATCGAGACCCTTCGGTCGCGGAAAACACGCTCCCTCAGGGCGACATGGTCCTTTTCATTCCAAGGTAGCAACTTGGGTTAATTAGAGTTCCTTTCTTGAAAGGATGCCCTCTATATAGCGCAAGGCGCGGCGGATGAATGAGCGCAGGCGGGCGAACAGACGATATTGCCTGATGTAAACATGTTTTTTCGTTGGCAGCGGTCCGCTCCATTCGACGACCATTGCGGCCCAGGTTAATCCCGCTCCGAAAGCGACAAAAACCACTCTGTCCTTCGGCTTGATCTGCGATTTTTGAAACGCCTCGATGGTGGCGATCGGCACGGATGCGGTGGATGTGTTGCCGTAGCGATCCACATTGATGATGAATTTATCCAGCGGCATTTTCAAATGCTTGGCGGCGGTCTCGATGATGCGGTAATTTGCCTGGTGCGGCACAACCCACTGAATATCGTTCGTAGTCAATTGGATTTGTTCCAGCGCTTCGGTGACTGCGCGGCCCATCACACGAGTGGCAAAACGAAAGACCTCCTTGCCGTCCATGTGGATAAAGTGCTTTCCCTCGCGGAGGGTGGCTTCGCTGGCGGGATAGTGCGCCCCACCCGCCGGCACGTTCAAAGCGTCGGCTCCCGACCCGTCAGAATGCATCACTGCGGACATCACGCCGCCGGGCTGATCGCTTGCTTGTAAGACGAATGCTCCCGCGCCGTCGCCGAACAGGATGCAGGTATTACGGTCTTTCCAGTTGGTGAAACGCGAGAGGACTTCCGTCCCGACGACCAGCACATTTTTGATCGATCCGCTGCGGATGGCTTGCGCACCCATGTTGAGAGCGTAGACAAAACCCGTGCAGGCAGCCTGCAAGTCGAATGCGCCCGCCTTCGTCGCCCCGATCTGGTCCTGGATGATGCAGGCGGTGGCGGGGAAAATATACTCAGGCGATGACGAGGTGCAGATGATCAAGTCCAGTTCGGTGGGGGCGAGGTTGGCGACATTCAACGCTTTGAGCGCGGCTTCCACGCCCATTGTTGAGGGGAAATCGGTTTCGCGGGCAATGTGTCGCTCGCGGATTCCCGTCCGCTCCCGAATCCACTCGTCGCTGGTTTCCACCAGCTTGGAGATGTCGTCGTTGGTTAAGACCGGCTCAGGAACATACATGCCCCAGCCCGTGATATGCGCGAATGGCATGATTTCTCCTTGGAACTATCCTTTGAATTGGCTCATTACCAGGGTGGCGTTATGTCCTCCAAACCCAAACGAGTTGGACATTACGTTTTGCGGTTCGGCTTTACGCGGTTGGTTGGGGACGTAATCCAGGTCGCAATCGGGATCGGGTGTTTCGTAGTTGATGGTCGGCGGCAGGATGTTGTTCAAGAGCGCCATCGCGCAGATGACTCCCTCCAGCGCGCCCGACGCACCGAGCAGGTGACCGGTCATCGACTTGGTTGAGGAAACGGGGACTTTGTACGCCTGTGCCCCAAACAAATTCTTGATGGCGGCGGTTTCGCTCTTGTCATTCAGACTGGTGGATGTGCCGTGTGCGTTGATGTAGTGAATCTGATCGAGGTTCAGCCCGGCGTTCTTGACTGCCAACCGCATAGACATCGTGGCTCCCGCGCCATTTTCCGCCGGAGCGGAGATGTGATGCGCGTCGTCGGTGGTACCGTAGCCTGTGAATTCGCACAGGATGTTTGCGCCGCGCGTCTGGGCATGTTCCAAAGATTCCATGATCATGATCCCCGCGCCTTCGCCCATGACGAAGCCATCACGGTCTTTGTCGAACGGACGCGAGGCTTTTGTCGGGTCGTCGTTGCGGGTGGAGAGGGCGGTCATCACGTTCATGCCCGCCATCGCAATTGCGGTGATTGCCGCTTCCGCCGCGCCTGCGATTATCACATCTGCCGCGCCGCGCCGAATCATTTCGGCGGCTTCACCCAGGGCATTCGTCCCCGAGGCGCAGGCGGTTGCCAGTGACATGTTGGGTCCGCGCGCGCCGACGCGGATGGCGATGTTACCTGCCGCTCCATCCGAAATCATCATTGGGATGAGAAAGGGGCTGACGCGGTCAGGTCCGCGCTGGCGCATAACTTCATATTGTTCGATGAGCGTGCCGATGCCTCCAATACCTGACCCAATTAAAATGCCCACGCGGTTGTGATTTGCATTGTCTATGACCAGACCTGATTGAGCCAATGCTTCGAGTGTGGCAACGGTGGCAAACTGGGTGAAACGGTCCATCTTGCGGGCATCGCGCGCGCCGAAATGGGCGGCAGGATCGAAGCCTTTGACCTCGGCGGCAAATTTGGTCTTGTGCGCACTGGCATCGAAATGGGTGATGGGTGCCATGCCCGACTTCCCAGCCAGCAGGGCTTCCCAGGTTTCCTTCACATTGTTTCCGATTGGGCTGATGCAGCCCAATCCTGTAATGACTACTCGTGTTCGCATTTGTATACTCCTTGATAAAGTATGAGCGCATTCCTTTGTCAGACCCTAAGAAGCTGTCTGAGAACTATGTCCATGTCATTCTGAGCGACCGAAGGGAGCGAAGAATCCCTCCTTCCGCTGGGAATCTTCTCGACAAATCGGAGATTCTTCGTCGCTCCGCTCCTCAGAATGACATACGCGATGATATGTTTTGACTTTTCAGACAATTTCTAAAGGTTTTTCCCGCGAGGCAGATTCTCGTTCGGCACGAAAACCTTTAGGGTCTTTTGGACTAACAAAAAATGGACAAGCATCGAACTTGTCCATTTTCATAATAACACTGTTGAGACTGGGAAGTCACGCGAAAATTCTACATCTTTTTCAGGGTTTGCCATGCCTGGTGAATGTGCAATCGGTCATGTTCCGCGATGAAACCGATGATTTCCAAAAAGTTGGTGGGTCCGAAAATGGCGTGACGCGCCTTGCGATTCCAGTCCGAGGTTTCCTTGAGCATGTTCAACGTGTCCCGCCTTGCTTCGTTGAACTCTTTCAATGCTATGGCGCAATCTTCGTGCAGGTAATCGCGCTGGTTTGCCCACACGCTAGTATCCGGTCGCGGAATGAACGGCTCACCGCCCTCCTTGAACAAATCGATTTGCATCTGATGGACTTCGCGTTCTGTGTCGCGCAGGTGGCTGACCAATTCTTTCAAGCACCACTCGTCCGCTGCAGGTTTGTGCGACCATGCCGAGCCGTCGAACGCGCGCGAAAAACCGTTGAACACAGCCGGGGTGGCAGATAAAACTCCGAGGACGGATTCGACCGATTTGAAGGATGGAGTCAACGCTGACAGGTCGGCGGACTCAAGCCAGGGGCGCAGGTCAGATAGTTTGCCCCAGCCCAAAGATTCGAATCCCGACGGGGGAGTTGGCTCGTCGCCCACGTGATAGGTTGCCAGCCCAAGCTTTTTCGCAGGGAGGATGTCGCGGTCCAGGTCATTGCCCACCATCAGCACAGGACCGTCATGCCAGCCCAGCCGCCCGAGGATTTCGGCGTAGTAAGCGGGATAGGTTTTGGTGAAATGGAAATGCTCGAAGGATGAGACGATCTCGAACTGCTCAGGCTCGAAGCCCGCCCAACGCAGGCGGTGATAGGTGGCTTTGCGCGGGAAAAGCGGGTCGGTGGCAATTGCAATACGAAATCCTTGCGCGAAGGCCCAATCAATGACAGGCTTTGCTTCAAGCTTGGGCGTTGTCACCCCGCCGAGGGTCGGGAAAACATGGTCGTAAAAACTTTCGATAGCATCCGCAATTTTTTCACGGGACGAAACAATCTGCGGATAAAACTCCGCATTGAAGACTTCCTCCAAAGTTTGAGAAAAATCATCGCTGACCATCATCTTCTTCGTGCCAGCCATCAGCGCACGCAGCATCAGTTCTGGCGCGACGTGCGGGGCAAGTTCCCGCGACAAAGCTTGAAAATAGGCGGGGATGAAGGAATCGATATTGGTGTTGAGCAGGGTGTCGTCGAGGTCGAGCAGGAGTGTCAGTGTCATAGCGTTACTTCTTCGTCATTGCGAGGGCGTTCTTTCCGAAGCAATCCCCCACATTTTTACGGTGAGATTGCTTCACCCTTCGGGTTCGCAATAACATTATCTGTTGAGATTTCCAGTGAATTCGAATTCCCCCAACAATTGGTTATTCTTTTACTTCAAAAGTAAAAGGCAGTTCATGACATTCGCCGCAGCCCACGTGCGGCTCAGCCACAGCGCGTTTGCTCTTTTCGCAATACGCGCTGACCTGCACCCGTCCTTTGAAAAGGGTAAACACGGAACGGGTGACGGTTGCCCGCAGTTGCATGTATTTGCAGGAGTTGGCGCGGGCAATGTCGGGTACTGGGCAGGTCTTGCAAAGGTCGGCAGACCAGCCCTGTCCGCTGGCTTTCAGCAGGCGGCATTCCTCCACGTTGCGACCGCGATAATAGTCGCCGTGGAAGTATGGACATTCGCGTCCTGCGGGGGTTCTCATGGGAGGTAGACAGGTATACAAGTAGACAGGTTTGGGTACGTGTGTGCCTGTCTACTCGTGTATTACACTCGTGTAATGTATTCGCCCGTGCGGGTATCCACGCGGATGGTGTCGCCGACCACAACGAAGTTGGGGCATTGCACCTGGATGCCGGTCTCGGTGGTGACTTTCTTGGTGACGCCGGTGGCGGTGTCGCCACGGATCGCCATATCGGCTTCGACGACCTTCAGGTCCACAGAGGTGGGCATGTCAATGTCAATGGCTTCGCCCTTGTAGAAGGTGAGCTTGACTTCCATGCCTTCCTTGAGGAATTTGGCGCTTTCGCCCAGGGCTTCCTTTTTGATGCCGGGCTGCTCGAAGGTCACGCTGTCCATGAAATAGTACAGGTCGCCGTCGTTGTAAAGGTAGGAGACATTGGCGAAGTCAAGGCTGACATCCTGCACCGACAACCCGGAGTTGAAGGTGCGCTCGATGGTGGCGCCGGTCAGCAGGTTGCGGGCTTTGACCTTGATGTTGGCATTGCCGCGACCGGTCTTATTGTGGCTGTAGTCCAGCACCTTGAGCAGGTTGCCGTCCAGTTCGAAGGTAACGCCTTTGCGAAGTTCGTTTACATCTATCATGCTTGCACTTTCCTTGATTGGTTGATTTTTTGAGCGGGCGGATTATACCAATGACTTGCGAGTCGTGGCTAGGTTGCGATTGGAGTGGAGAAGGGAAAAGCGGTGGTGGGAAAGAACAAACGGCTCCTGATCCGGGCTGTTCTTCCACCCTCGGATCTATTGCGAATCTGGTATTTTATATTGCGGGTTGTAATTCATTTACGGCCAAGCCACCTGTGAACAGAGGCAGTGTATTCTTCGTATTCTTTACCGAATTTGGCGCTCAAGTATTGCTCCTCGGGGCTGATCAAGATACGGCGACAAAGAACAATCGAAACCAAAAGCGCGACCAATGCCCAAGGCATGTTCAACGTCAGAGCAATGCCGAGGAAAACGATGATACTCGCAAGATAGAGTGGATTTCTCGATACTGAGAACACGCCTGTTTTTACAACCCTGCTTGTTGAATGTCCAGGGTCGGTGGGCTGACTGTAGCGGGCAAGTTCACGGCGAGCATAGATGATAAGACACGCGCCAATGATTATCAAAATGATCCCAATGGGAATAAAGACCAGTGTCAGGATTCCTTGCGGCAACGAAAATGGAACTATGAAGTGCAGGGCGATGCCAATAAGAAATGGAATCCCGAAAACGACTTCTGCAATTGCCCAAATGCTTTTATGTGCGGAATCCGCGCTCATTCTTCCTTCCAGTATGGGTATTATTGATTTGCGTTGACGAATAGATGTGTCTGGACGGATATGGATGGGGACTGGAGCAACAAAATCTAATGTGACCTCTCCGAATCCGGGTCATCCGTCAACAATTGAACTGCATGAGACAACACTGGCAGAATAGTCTGTAAATTCTCCACTGCGCCTTTCGGACTTCCCGGCAGGTTGATGATCAATGTCCGTCCGCGGATGCCGGCCATGGCGCGGGAGAGCATGGCGTGCGGTGTCTTCTTCAAACTGTCGGCGCGCATGGTTTCGGCGAGTCCGGGCGCTTCGCGCTCGATGACATAGCGGGTGGCTTCGGGGGTCACGTCCCGTGGGGCAAAGCCTGTGCCGCCGGTGGTGAGAATCACATCCACCTCGCGGCTGTCTGCCCATTCGGTAAGCGCGGTTCGGATGGCGGATTCATCGTCGGGGAGAATCGCCTGTTTGGTCACCGACCAGCCCTCGGCGCGGATCAGGTCTGCCAGGGCGGGGCCGGAAGCGTCGGCCCGTTCCCCTTTTGCGGAGCGGTCGGAGAGAGTCAAAATCCCAAACCGCAAACTCACGGGAACTCCTTGCCAAAGATTTTGTCCTCGCTCATCTCGAACCAACCACGATTTTCATAGAAGCGGATGGCGCGTTCGTTTTCGGCAAAGACTAACAAATAGCATTTGACACAGCCTTTGGCTTGTAGGCGTTTTTCCACTTCGTTGAGCAGCAGGTCGCCAACCCCCTGCTTGCGAAAATCCTGGCGGACGGCAAGGTGATAGATCATGCCGCGCCGCCCGTCGTAGCCGCCGATGATCGTGCCGATGATTTCATCCTCCACCTCGGCCAGCAGGAACAGGTCGGGGTCACGCTGGATTTTTTTCTGGATTTCTTCGGGCGAGTCTGATCGTCCCACCTTGATTCCCATTTCGATGCCTTCCCACAATTTCAACGTGGGGGGGTAGTCGTCGGGAAAACGAAATTCGCGGATGTTCATGGCATCAGGCGGCGTTGATGGTTTTCTTCAGGATTGTGATTAATTCGTCGGGCATATAGGGCTTGAGCAGGAATCCGTTCGCGCCGTAATTGAAACATTCTTCTCTGACGTTTGCGCCCGAAGACATGACCACGCGGGTGTGGCAGATATCCTCCGTTGCGCGAATCTTTTCCAGAATTTCCAGCCCGCTTTGGTGGAGCAGATGCACGTCCATCAAAAGTACATCGGGATTTTCCTTGCGCACGGCGGCGGGAACGTCTTCATCCGCGTGCAGCGCCACCACCTGAAACCCTTCCATCTTCAACAGGGTCGTCAACAATGAGACCATTGTCGGGTCATCTTCTGCGAGCAGTACTTTTGTTTTTGTCATTCTTCTTTGCTTTCGTTTTGGCGGATTTTTTTCCTGCGGGCTTTGCTGCTTGTTTTTTCGCGGGTGATTTTTCCGTGGACGGTTTCCGCGCGGGGTGTTTCTTTTCAGGCTTGGGCTTTTCCAGCGCGGCTTCGATCACATCCTCGACCGTATCGGCGAAGACGAACTTCATCGAGTTGCGGATTTCCTCCGGCACATCGTCCAGGTCCTGTTCGTTACGCTTCGGCAGGATGACCGTGGTCAGCCCGTTGCGATGCGCCGCCAGCACCTTCTCTTTGACGCCGCCGATGGCCAGCACCTGACCCCTGAGCGTGATTTCGCCGGTCATGCCAATCTGCGGTTTGACCTTGCGCCCGGAGATAAGCGATACGAGCGAAGTGGCCATCGTCACGCCGGCGGAGGGACCGTCCTTGGGTTGCGCGCCAGACGGGATATGCATGTGGATGTCGAACTTGTTGAAGAACTCATCGGAGAGTTTGAACGAAGCGGCGCGCGAACGGACATAGGATAGCGCGGCGCGGGCGGATTCCTGCATCACATTGCCGATGGAACCCGTCACCTGGAAACCGCGTCCGCCGGGCATGGCGGTGGCTTCGATGAAGAGGATGTCGCCGCCGAAGGAGGTCCACGCCAGGCCGGGAACCACGCCTGGAATCGAGATGCGTTTGTTGAGTTCCTCCGGTCCAAAGTAGATGGGATGGTCGAGATATTCTTCCAGCAGGTCCGGGATAATGTCCGCTTTTTCGAGTTTTCCTTCCGCGATCTTTGTCCCGACTTTGCGGCAGACCGCGCCGATCTTGCGCTCCAGATTGCGGACACCCGCCTCGCGCGTGTACTGGCGGATGATCATCTTCAAGGCTTCATCGCTGAAGGCAATTTCGTTTTCATGCAGGCTGTTCTCGCGGATCTGGCGCGGAATCAAATAGCCGCGCGCGATGGCCAGTTTTTCGTTTTCGGTATAGCCCGAAAGGAAGATGATTTCCATGCGGTCAAGCAGGGGGCGCGGAATCGTTTCCAGCGTGTTGGCGGTGGTGATGAAGAACACCTGTGAAAGGTCATAAGCGACTTCGAGGTAGTTGTCGCGGAACTCGCCGTTTTGTTCAGGATCGAGCACTTCGAGCAGGGCGGAGGCCGGGTCGCCGTGAAAGTCGTAGGTCAGCTTGTCCACTTCGTCGAGCATGAAGACCGGGTTCTTCGAATCTACACGGCGTAGCGATTGCAAAATGCGTCCCGGCATCGAGCCGATGTAGGTGCGGCGATGGCCGCGGATTTCTGCCTCGTCACGCACGCCGCCAAGCGAAGCGCGAATGAACTTGCGTTCCATGGCTCGGGCAATCGATTGCCCGAGCGAGGTCTTGCCGACGCCGGGTGGGCCTACGAAACATAAAATCACGCCCTCGCGCTCGCGGCGGATCAAGTCTTCGGAAGGTTTTTTCTCCTCGTCCTTGCGGTCGAGCCGCAGTTTGCGAATGGCCAGAAATTCAAGGATGCGGTCTTTGACGTCTTCAAGCCCGTAGTGGTCTTTGTTCAGGATTTCGCGCGCATGTCCGATGTCGAGGTTGTCCTGCGTGGCATTCGACCACGGCAGCGTGACCAGCCAGTCGAGATAGGTGCGGATGACGCCGTACTCCGCCGCCGCAGTGGGCAGCCGCGAGAGACGGTCCAACTCGCGTTTAGCCTGTTTATACGCCTCCTCGGGCATTTTCGCATCTTCTATCTTCTTGCGGAATTCCTCGGCTTCGACCGCCTGCTCATCCTTGTCGCCCAGTTCGCGCTGAATGGCTTTCATCTGCTCGCGCAGGAAGTACTCGCGCTGGACTTTTTCTATTTCGCCGCGCGCCTCGTTTTGAATCTTTTGCCCGATTTGCAAGACTTCCGCCTCACGCACCAGCAGGCCGATTAATTTTTTCAACTTCTCATAAACCGAGTCGATCTCCAGAATTTCCTGCGCGTCCTTCAAGTCGATCCGCTGGAAGTTGGCGATGGTGTAGACGGTTTGCAGCGGGTCTTCGAGCGAAAGGATCGAACTTGCCAGTTCATCGGGGAACGATGGAATCATTTGAGTGATCTGTTGGAACTGGTCGCGGGCATTGCGGGCCAACGCGCTGGTCTCGATGTTATCTTCCACGGTTTCAGGAATGAGATGAATATGCGCTTTGAGGTAGGGTTCTTCCTCGAAAAACTCACCCAGCCTGAAACGTTCCATCCCTTGAACCAGCAGTCTGACGGTTCCATCTGGAGCGCGCAGCAGGCGATGGACAGTGGCGATGGTGCCAACCCGGTGGAGTTCATCCGGCCCGGGCGTTTCCTTCTCCGGGTCGAGGGCGGCGACAAGCCCGACGAGTTTGTCCCCGCCGACCACGTCGTCCACCAGTTTGATCGAGCGCGTCTGCCCCACCGTCAACGGGACGGCAGTGTTGGGGTAGACGACCACCCCGCGCAAAGGCAGGATGGGCAAAACATCGGGGAATTTCTGTCCTTCAGACTTTCCACCCTCCGGCGTGGACGCAGCATCGTTGTTGTTTTGTGAGTGTGAAAATATCGAGGACATCACCATGCGAATCAATTCCTCGTCGGTTTCCCCAAAGGTTTGGATGAATTCGTTGATTCCAGAGTGCCAACGTTCAGCGGGCATGTGTTATTTGACCTTGACCTGGTTTGGTGTCGCTTTCGGGATGATGACTGTCAGGAAGCCGTCCTTGTACTCCGCCCGCGCCTGTTCCATGTTGATTGGTTCTGGCAGGCTGACGGCGGTGGAAAATTTTCCGAAACGGATTTCCATTTGCTGGTAGGCGCGTCGTTCGTTGTTGTCGGGGCGGGAGCCTGAAATGAGGAGGGTATTGTTTTCGATGGATACTTCGAAGTCATCCTCGCGCATCCCCGCGATTTCCACACGGGTCACATAGTCCTTTTCTGTTTCGTACACATCCGTGGGCGGACTCCACACATTAGCGCGCATGTGCCAGCTAACCGCATGGAGCACTTCACGGCGGGTTTCCATAAGATTTGTACCTGATTTGCGAACGATGGTGGGCATGCTTTCTGCTCCTTAGTGCGCGTCCGTGCGAAACCTTTAAAGATGATTTTGCGGCGCGCATATCCATGTTTATATTATGGTTGGTACCCCTACCAGGAATCGAACCTGGATCGACGGTTTAGAAGACCGTAGCTTTGTCCATTAAGCTATAGGGGCGTTATGAAAGTTCAAGGCTTCAAGAAAAGATGGGGGAAATTCTACCCCCCATCCCCTGTAACAAGGTTCGGAGCATTCTGTTGAAATGGTCTCAAGCCACGATATACGCGCGGACCGGAGATCGTCCGCAGGATGGTCTCCGCCGGTCGTTCGAGTTTCTTCGAAAGGTTCTCGGCAGACATTGGGACATTCCCATTTGCGAGAAAAGCCCGAAAGACGGCTTCCACCATAGCAGTGCGCGAATCGGAAAACTCAGGCAGCAAAGCGCAATGGCTCATCAAAGTATGCTGGATTCCATCCACCGACTTTACCTCGGCGGTCTTTGGGTCGATCCAGTCGATCATTTCACCTTCCTCGATTTCGGCAAAGGCTTCCTGATGTTCGGGACATAATAGCGAACGCAGAAAGACATGCCAGTCCCGCTCGTTCTTTTTCCACCAGTCGAAATCAATATGGAAGGGGGTTCTGACGTTGGGTTTTAGCAGGCTCATTCCATATCCTCGTTGAGTCGGAAATGCAGGTCGCCCACATGTTTGTAGACGGGATTGGTCGCCAGCAGGGCCAGAATCGGCGCGGGCGGCACGCGGCGCACAAGGTTTACCACCGCATAGAGTTCCTGCGCATGCACATGTCCCTGCGGATTGGATTTCGTCAACTCGCGCATCACCAGCAGGACGAGGTCTTCGAAGGATTGTTTCTTTTCCCAGACGGGATCCAGCGATTTGAAATCGGGCACGTGAATGACCATGCGCTCATTGAACTCGGCGCTGATGGGCTGTTTCAACGTCGCAAAGACGAAACCGCCGTCCTTGCCGACCAGCACTGTCCGCACCCAATCTTTGGAAGAACGCTGGCTCTTGACTTCCACGATCACTTCGCCGGGTTTCTCTCCACGGCGGACTTGAACCAGCGAACCCGGTATCAATTGATGCGCCTTGTACCACTCGCGCAGGCCAAACACATATCCATGCGAGAGGACGACCCAGGCCGGGATGCGCTGTTTGGTCTTGCCGTCCACCAGGGTGAAACGTACGCGCTCGGTCTCATAGGCAGTGGGGAACAATTTCTTCGCGCGCGCAGAAATGGGCAGTGTGCCGACCCGCAGGTGGGGATAGATGAGGGAGATCGTGACGGAGGAAACATCCTCGCGGGAATCCACTTCGCTCACCGGCGTTAATTCATCGTCCAGTTGTGATTCGAGATTCAGCATGGCCGGGGTCAGGTTTGCGCGGTCGTGCTCGATTGCCGTGTAACGAAGGAAAGAGGGAGTCTCCCGCACTTGGTCAGGCTCAAGGCGGCGCAGGCACCACAGCACCTGTCCCGCCGGGCCGACTTCGTCGAAACGTTCGTCGCATTGCAGGGCGTAATTGACGGAAAACTCCGCCAGTTTTGAGTTGATCCCGGACGGCAGTTCGATATCCTTGATCAATGCTTCGGTGGCAAGCGGTTCCCCGCCCGACATGTCCAAAACGGCTTCGGCGAGATTCAACTGTCCCTGACCGATGTCCACCAACAGCGCGCGCGAGAACCAGCGCCCCGCAATCTTGACCAGTCCCTCGTCAGCAGCGAAGGCGTTTTCCAGTTTTCTTTCGATCAGGTCGCTGTGTTCTTCCAGAATTTGGGAAGGGTCCATCTCGTCGCGTTCTGGTTTGGGAGGGGGCGCATCATTCAAAAAATGTGATTCGAGATTCGCGGCGAACATCCGCTCGGAATGATCGTCCATTTCGACGGTCAGGACATCGAATTGACTCACCGCCGGGTTGACCCCGGCGCGCAATGCCTTGACCTTGCCCTGTTTCCATTCCAGAGCTGGAAAGATGAGATCATCGCCGACCTGATACTTTTCCTTTGGAAGAAAATTTTTGCCGATGGATTGATGTTGTTTATCTGCGGCCACGCGTTCCGCTTTGATCCGCGCTTCTACAAACTCGGCGCAAAGGTCGCGCATTGCGAGCGGCGTTTCACGCTCGAATAAAACCGTGTGTAGATTTTCGACGTCCTGTGGAGTGACCTGAAGGGATGACCAATATTCTTTGGGAAGTGATAATGAGCCTGACATACTCAGCCTTGAAATGAATTTACGCGTTGGCGCTTTGATTAATTATACCTTACCTTGCGCGCGCTTTCCACATTTTGTGGAAAATGCGCGTGTAAGAAAGTAAATGGTTTGCGCATCCATTGAAAATACGGGTATTGCAAACAATTTATAAACTTGAAAAGGATGCAACATGAAAACAAAGTTAATGACCAGCGTGATCGTATTGACCTTTATCCTCGCGGCCTGCGGCGGGCAGGCGACCCAGACCGTGCCCGAGCCTGCCGCGCCAACGGAGACGCAATCTCAGCCCACAGTGTTGCCCACCTCCACAACCGTCCCGCCGACTGAGGCAGTCGTTCCTACAGAGACGTCTGCTCCGGCAACGGAAGTTCCTGTCACTGACGGCGTGAGTTTTGCGAATGATGTCATGCCCATCTTCGAGAATAGCTGCATTGGCTGCCATGGCGGTGATCAGACAAGAGCCGGGCTTGACTTGAAAACTTATGACAGTTTGATGGCGGGGTCCGTTAATGGCGCTGTGGTTGTGCCGGGCGATCCCGGTGAAAGCTGGCTTGTCAAATTGACGGCCGAAGGAAAGATGCCCAAGCGCGGAGACAAATTGACTCCCGAACAGGTCCAGTTGATCAGTGACTGGGTTGCCGCCGGCGCGTTGAATAATTGATTTAATGTAACGTCCCGAAGGTTTCAAACCTTCGGGACGTTTTTTTTTGTAGTGACACTTGAGTCGTAATCTTGATTTACCAAACGCCGGTCTTCAAATATTCGTCGATGGCTTTGGCGGCAATCTTTGCCTGACCCATTGCGAGGATGACAGTCGCGCCGCCGGTGATGATATCGCCTGCGGCGAAGACACCCTTCTTGGAGGTCTTCATGGTGGAGTTGTCGGCTGTAACGGTGCCGTTTTTCCTCGTTTCCAGTTCGGGCGTGGTGTTGGCGATCAACGGGCTGGGACTCTGTCCGATGGCGATGACCATCACATCGGCTTCGATCATGAAATTCGAGCCTTCGATGGGAACGGGGCGGCGGCGACCAGAAGCGTCGGGTTCGCCCAATTCATTTCGGATGCATTCCAGCGCGGTGACGCGTCCGTCTTTGCCGTGGAAGGCGATGGGCGTGGTGAGCAGGTTGAACTGCACACCTTCCTCTTCCGCGTGGTGGATTTCCTCGGCACGGGCGGGCATTTCAGCACGGGAGCGGCGGTAGACGATAATGGATTCTTCCGCGCCAATTCTCAGGGCAGTGCGCGCCGCATCCATTGCGGTGTTGCCGCCGCCGATGGTCAGTACCCGCTTGCCGCGTGAGACGGGGGTGTCGTAGTCGTCACGATAGGCTTTCATCAGGTTGACGCGGGTCAGGTATTCGTTCGAGGAGTAGACTCCACCCAGATTTTCACCGGGAAGACCCATAAACCAGGGCAAGCCCGCACCCGTTCCCAACAGGATGGCGTCATATTTTTCGAGCAGTTCATCCAGCGTGGCGACTGCGCCGACGACGAAATCCACATGGACATCTGCGCCCAAACCGCGAACGTAATCCACTTCACGCTTGACGATGGCTTTAGGCAGACGGAATTCGGGAATTCCATACACAAGCACGCCGCCCGGCTCGTGCAGGGCCTCGAAGATATCCACCTGATGACCCATTTGAGCCAGGTCTGCGGCGGCGGTTAGACCGGCAGGTCCCGAACCGACCACAGCCACTTTCTTTCCAGTTGGCTGCGGTACTTGCGGAATTTTGATTTTGCCTTGTTGCGCTTCCCAATCGGCCACGAAACGTTCGAGGCGGCCAATGGCAACCGGCTCATATTTCTTGTGCAGAACACAGACACCTTCGCATTGAACTTCCTGCGGGCAGACGCGCCCGGTGATTGCCGGGAGGGCGTTGGTCTTTTTGATCAATTCCACTGCACCCTGGAAATCCCCGTCTGCGACGAGGACCAGGAAGCCGGGGATGTCCACGTTGACGGGACATCCGTCCATGCAGGTGGGCTTGGCGCATTGCAAACAACGGATCGCTTCCTCTATCGCCTGTTCCGGGGTATATCCATAAGGAACTTCCTGATAATTGTGTATGCGTTCGTTTGCAGGCTGTTCCTGCATTTTCACTTTGTTGGGGACGATGGTCTTCTTAGCCATTTTGGACTTCCTTGACTCCGGCTTCGAACATGGTGTCCACGTTACAGATGTGATCCTTCCAGTGTTGGATGGCCGCCTGTTCCTCGGTCCTGAAGAAGGAGAGGCGCGAGAGGAGCAGGTCCCAGTCCACCTGGTGCCCGTCGAATTCGGGGCCATCCACGCAGACGAATTTCGCGCCTTCGGTCATCACCACTCGACAACCGCCGCACATGCCGGTCCCATCCACCATGATGGTGTTCAAGCTGACGATGGTCGGCACGTTGAAGGGCTTGGTGGTGAGGGCGGAAAATTTCATCATGATCGAAGGCCCGATTGCCCAGACTTTGGCAATGTCCTTGTTCTGTTCCAGAATTTCCTTGAGCGGTTCAGTGACGAGCGACTTGCGTCCGTAGGACCCATCGTCGGTGCAGACGATGACTTCATCGGTTTCGGCGCGCATCCTGTCCTCCCAAAAGAGCAGAGACTTGTTTCGCGCGCCCATAATGACGGTGACGTGATTCCCAGCCTGTTTCAAGGCGCGGGCAATCGGGAAGATGGGCGCAATACCCACGCCGCCCGCGACCATGATGACCTTGCCAAAGTTTTCGATCTCGGTGGCGTGTCCCAGCGGTCCGACCACATTCTCGAAAGCGTCGCCTGCTTCCAGCAGTCCCATTTGCATGGTGGACTTGCCGACTTCCTGGAAGATGATGGTGACCGTGCCTTTTTCAGCGTCGAAATCGGCAATTGTCAAGGGGATGCGTTCCCCTCTTTCGTCGATGCGGACAATGACGAACTGTCCCGCTTTGGCTTTGCGCGCGATGAGTGGCGCGTCGAGAACCATCAGTTTGACGGTCTCGCTAAAAACCTCTTTGTGTAATATTTTGTACATGGCGATACGCTTTCCTTGTGCTTTGCACAAATAAGTCTAAATCTTCAAAAGGCTTGCCATTTTTACCATAAAACAGGGGAAAACGACATTTATAAACCTGAAAAATCCGCCATTTTTGAAAAGTCGGGAATTTTATAATGCCGGATGGGTGAAGAAATTCCCCCGCTTTCCCCACTCTCCGATTCGTCATTATTTGAACATCCATCCACTTAGGGTGTTCACAGTTCACCTTTGCAAGCCCTGCCGAGAACACTTGTCGCGCTACTTTTTGATCCGTGTTGGCAACGGCGTCACCAGGGGAAATGGGCTGGGGTCGAACGATGGATCGAGACTGAGATTTTCAGCCTGAATCCAGCAGGGCTGATGGAAATAAGGGTTGCGGATGATATACCAGCCCGGCACAGTGCCGACGGCCAGCAACTCCACGGGTTCACCCTCCTTAATGCTGCTTTCCATGCGGTAGGCTGGACCGGGTCCAAACCAGCAGGCAGACAGGCGTGTGACCACGGGCTGTTGGGTGGGACTGCTTGTAAAGGTTGGGGGAGGAGGTGGGGTTTGTGTCGCAGTGGCAGTCGGCAGCGCCTGGGCAGTCTGGGACTGGGCGACGATTACGCCAAGAGCAATGCTTGTTGCCATCGAATTCAAGGTCGGGGGAGTGGGTTGTGCGGGAGTAGTTTGCGGGCTGCAAGCCGCGCTCATGAAAGACAGCAGGATTCCAATACAAGCTAATCGGGGAAATCGGTTCATCGAGTCATCCTTTTTGAAAAGATGGGACGAGTATATTGCATCGAAGCCGATTTCGCTACTTCACTTCACCAATTCCAGACCAGACAGGTTTCATCGCGACACGTGTCAACCATATCCCGCGCATAAGCGAACCAGCTTTCCCAAGTATACCCCCGACCTATTTTCAAATTTTCCCGCACCCACGAACCTACATCCCACCCAGAAAGTCATATCCCACCTTTTTCTGCACCGCGGCGATCTGGGTGAATGCCTGTTTCAACAATTCCTGCTGGATGTAGCCCAGTTTGCCGGGCTGGATGACGTTCTGCGGACTCCGCCCCGACTGGACGGCGGCAATCTGGGTTTGCAGGCGCAATTGCATCAGGAAGTCATAGGAGGCGATGATTTCGTCACGGCTGGAGGGGAGGATGACGTTTCTTTCCGTCAGCGCTTCGATGCGTTTCAGGGTGTGGGTCTGGTCGATTTGGTGGCGCAGGGCATACAGCCGCGCAAAACTGACCATCGGCATCATGGCGTCTTTGAGGTTGATTTCCCCGGCGCGCTCCGTCCCGCCGCCGCTGAGGTAGATGTTGCCGGGCAGTCGGATGGGAGGTTTGAATGCCAGGGCGTTTCGCGCAAGGTGATGGAGGAAGGACGGGGTATCCCGCAGAACCTTGTGGATGTGCTGTCGCAGTTCGGAGGTCAATTCCGCTTCACCATAGACGGTGCGGAAGTCGAAGAAGATGCTCAGGTCGATGACTTCCTGCTCTTCGGATTTTTGCGCCCACTCGTCGAAACCGTCCAGCCAATCGGGCAGGGAGCGGCACCAGCGCAGGTTGCTTGCCATCACCCCGCCGCGACAGTACGGGTATCCAGCCTGGTTCAATCCATCGCAGACGCGCTTCCCCAATTGCAGGAAATATTCGGTTGCGTGTTGCGGGTCGGCGCCTGCGGGCGGGGCAAAGATGATGCCGTTGTCCTGGTCGGTGACGAGGGTCTGCTCCTGCCGTCCCTGACTGCCCATGGCGATGAAAGCAAACGGGACGGGCGGCTTACCGAGTTCGTCCACCGCCAGTTGGATCAAGCGCTCGGTGGCGGCGTCGCAGATCGAAGCCAGCATGTTGGTGACGTGACGCGGGCGGGCGCTGCTGTCCATCAGGGTCTGCGCCAACAGGGAGGTTCGTCCGCTGGAACGCGCCACCTCGTCGGGCGATTTGGCGCGGCTGATTTCACGCGAAAGCACGATGGGACCATAACGCTGGAATTGAATCAGCGATTTGTTGTCCACCACGCTGACGATTTGTCCGCTGCGGTCTTCGACTGCCAGGTGCAACACGCCCTTTTCTTCCATACGCATGAGGGCTTCGTAAATCAACGCGTCTTCTGAAATCTTGATCAGCGGGGCGCTCATGATGGTGTGGATGGGCGCGTGCAGGCCGGCGTTTTCGGACAGGACGCGGGCGCGTAAATCATGGTCGGTGACGATGCCGATGATCGCGGAGTTTTCGCTGGCGACCAGCGCGGCGGTCACGTTGCGGGCGGTCATCAGGCGCGAAAGTTGGGCGATGCTGGTGTCCATCGGGCAGGTGACACTATCCCGCCCCAGATTAGCAATCGGCTCGTGCAGGAAGAGCAGGGAGGCTTGCAGCCTTTCGATCAACGCCTCGCGTTCCGCCTCGCGTTTGCGGGCGGCGGTGACATCCTCCAACAAGCCGTCAATGTAGGCGGGATGATTCTGCACGTCTCGAACCAGGTGAGCCGAGAGCGAAATAAAATGAACCGCCGCTTCGCCCGTCTCAACGTGGATGATGTGATTTTCGACCTTTCCGTCCGCCAGTATTTTTTCAAAGACCTGTTCGTATTCGGCGGGGTCGGAGAAGAAGTCTGTCAGGGCGGGCTGGGAGGTCTCGACGGGGAGCAGTTCGCGCCCTGCGGGGTTGATTTCCAAAAAGATTCCGCGCCGCGCCGCTCTTGCGCGGAAGATTCCAATCGGCGCCGAGCCAGCCGCTGAGTTCAGTTCGCCGTTTTCGAGCGCGAGGGACTGGCGCGTAATGTCTTTCGCCAGCAGGATGAATCCGCGTTGACCCGCAAACAGAATCGGGTTGACGGTCAGGATGCACTCCACCAGACTCCCGTCGCGGCGGGTCAAACACCCTTCGAGCGCTTCACCCGCTGTCGGCTCGGCATCCACATTTTGGAAGCGCTCCCAGACTTCGGTGTTGTCCGCTTCGCGCGGCAGCAGGTCGGCGAGTTCCAAAAATTCCAACTGGCGGGCGGTGTAGCCGAGCATATCCAAAAAGGTCGGGTTGGCGTAGCGGCAGCGGTCATCAAGGATCAGCAGCGTGCCTTCGGTGGTGGCTTCAATGAGCGTGTGATAGCGCTCGGTGGACTCGCGCAGGGTGTCCAACACTTCCTGCCGCGCCCGCTCGATGCGCAGGCTTTGTTGCAGCACAAAGACGAGCAGCAAGATAATCGCGCCCGAAATTGCCAACGAGGTGTTGACCAGACTTCTTTCGATGGCGGCAATTTCGCGGTTGACATCGTCGGTGTAAATGCCCGTGCCGATGACCCAGCCCCAGGGCGCGAATCCCTTGACGTAGGACTCCTTCGGTTCGAGCCGCTGCGGGTCGTCCTTCCACTGCCAGACGTAATCGATGTAGCCTTCGCCCTCGCGCCGCACCTGATCGGCGAATTCGACAAAAATCGCCACCCCGCGTGGGTCGGTGAAACTGTCGAGTTCCTGCCCGTTCAGGTCGCTTCGATAGGGATGCATGATCATGCGCGGCTGCATGTCTTGAATCCAGAAATAATCCTTGCCCTCCGCGCCGTAGCGCAGCGCTTCGATGCGGGTGATTGCCAGCGCCTGCGCTTCTTCTCGGGTCAGCAAGCCGTTCTGTTCGTCGCGTTCGTAGGACGCCAGAATGCTCCACGCGGAGTTGGTCAACTCGCGGATCATCTCGCGCTTGCGCTCCAGCAGGGTCTGCTCGAAAGACGGCAGGATGATGCCCCAAATTGCGGAGATGAACAACGCGATGGCGATCAACGTGGGAAGGAAGATGCGCAGGACGAAGGAACGCCGCTGAAAATGCCGATGCTTCGCAGAAGTCGCATGGTCATGAGCGCTGGCTGCCTTCCGATACGAGGGATTCATCTCGTCTGAAAAACCGACGCCGGAAAAGAATGCCTGCCGAAACCGAAACCAATCGTCATGCGGCATTTCGATGCCGTACTGATGTCCCTGCCCGTTGGCGAGGTGAAAGTCGGTGCCGGCGGAAACCAGCAAGTCATGTTTGTTCGCCAGTTGAATCAAAGAGTCGCGCTGGCTCTCGCTGAAGGGCGCGTACATGGCTTCGAGACCGTCCAGCCCCTTCGACTTTAATTCCCCAACCAGTTGATCCAGTTTTCCCAGGTCTGATTCAAAGTGGAGCGGATGCGCCCAAAAGACGCGCCCGCCTGCGCGGTGAATCAGCGCGATGGCTTCGCCAACTTCGAGTTGTCCCTGCGGCGCGGCGGATGCGCCATTGTCATTCGGACGGCTGGCTCCCGCCTTGCGCAACGAGCCTGCGATGCTGTGGACTTCCAGGTTGTGAATCTGGCGCAGGGAGTGCAGGGTCGCTGTCAGTTCGGGGTTCTCGGAGTCGAAGCCGTAGCCAAGCAGGTGCGCCTCGCGCCCGTTGAACTGGGTCGTCAACTCAACACCCGAAAGACAAGCCACGCCGCGTTTCTTGAGCGCCTCGCGAAAACGCGGCAAGCCTTCGATGCTGTCATGGTCGGTCAGGGCGGCGTAGCGCACTCCCGCCGAAGCAAGGCTGGCTGCCAGTGCCTCGGGCGTCTGGTCGCCGTCGCTGAAAATCGAATGGCAGTGGAAGTTGACGAGAATCGAATCGTTCATGAGAGCAACTTCAATAACCGCGAATTACGCCAATTGGCGCGAATTTCTTTTTCCCATCCGCGCTAATTCGTGACATTGTGCCCGTAGGGTAAATTCGTGGCGGAGGTCTTTTGTTGCTAACCACTGAGGCGCGGAGTTTTTTTAATCTCTGTGCCTCAGTGGTTCGAGTTTGAGACTTACGCCTTGCCGTTCTTTTGGGTCATCAGCGAGACCACCACCAGCGTGATGAAGCTCAACGGGATGGAAACAATTCCGGGGTTGTTGAGCGGAATCGGCGCTTCGAGCGGGTTCAAGCCGTAGAGGGTGTACAATTCCGGCGAGAAGGCGATCAATCCCAGCGAAGTGACGACGCCCACCACAATCGAGGCGGCAATGCCGCGGGCTGTGGTCTTCTTCCAGAAGAGCAGCATGAGGATGGCAGGCAGGTTCGCCGAAGCCGCCACCGCAAACGCCAGCCCGACGAGGAAGGTCACGTTCATGCCTTTGAACAAAATGCCGAGCAAAATGGCGATACCGCCGATGGTGAAGGCGGCAATCTTCCCCGCGCGGACTTTCTGGCGGTCATCCATTTTGACGTTCAGGTAGCGATCCATCAGGTCATGGGCAACCGCGCCTGAAGCGGCAACAATCAAACCGCTGACAGTTCCGAGCACGGTGGCGAAGGCAATCGCCGAAATCACCGCAAAGAGCAATTCGCCAAACGAACGCGCCAGCAGGGGAGCCGCCATGTTGCTGTCGGCGGGGTTGATGACGGCGTTGACCATTGCGCCCAATCCCATGAAGAGGGTTAGGATGTAGAAGAAGCCAATGGCGGCAATCGCCACGATGGTCGATTTGCGCGCGCTGGCGGGGCTTGGCACAGTGTAGTAGCGGATGAGGATGTGCGGCAATGCGGCGGTGCCGAGGAACAGCGCCAACATCAGCGAGAGGAAGTCCAGCCGTTCGAGCCAGGTGCCTTCCACTTTGAACTTCAATCCGGGGCGCATGATGCGGTCGCCGGTCACGTCCTTCGGATAGTAAACCGTAACCTTTTCACCAGCCTTGTCCACAAAGTTCGCGGTCTTCCAGGTCTGGATGACGGTGTCCTTCGCGGTCATGGTGGACAAAAACTCGAAGATGGATAACCCGCCCGTTTCGGTGTTCTTCTGTCCGTTGATTTGCTGGAGGCTGCCCACCTGTCGCAGTTGATTTTCCGCCGAGGCGGGCGCGCCGTTGATCCATTTTTCCGCGCCCTTCATCTCCACAAACTGGCTTTCCTTCAACGTGACTGCGCCGTCGGCTTCGGAGGCGTACCACCAGGTCTCTTTTCCTTCGTGACCCAGTTTGACGAAGACCAGCCCACCCTTGACCTCAGCCTGCTCCAACACGTCCCAGCCCGTTTCCGAGACTTCGATCTGGTCGCCATTCTTGACCGCTTCCAAATGCGAGTATTCGTAGAACTCCACCTTGCCGCCCTGATCGGGTTGGGTTGACAAGCCGCGAATGACCACTGCTCCCACGAGAACAGAGGAAAAGACAATCAGCAGCGCGCCTTTCAAAAATTGCACGTACGTCGTGGATGCCATGCCCGCCGTGGCGACGATGGTGATGACAATCGCGCCGACCATCAGCACGCCCCACGCATGGGGGATTCCCAACAGCGGCTCGACCAGCACGCCCGCGCCGACCATCTGCGGGATGAGGTAGCAAATCGAAACGACCAGCGTGCTGATGGCTGCCGCCAGTTTGATTCCGCGCGAGTTGTAGTTTGCGTCCACCGCGTCGGTGAAGGTGTACTTGCCGAGTTTCTTGAGCGGCTCCGCCACCACGAACAGCGCCACAACCCAGCCCGCGAGATAGCCGATGGAATACAAAAAGCCATCATAGCCGACGGTGGCGATCATGCCGCAGATACCGAGGAAGGACGCCGCCGAGAGGTAGTCCCCCGCGAAGGCGATGCCATTCACGCCCCAGTGAATTTGTCCGCCCGCCGCGTAATATCCGCTGGAGGTCTTGGCTTTGCTTCCCAAATATAGCGAAAGCCCGACGACAAAGACAACGAAGATGAGGAAGACGATGATTGCCATGGCTTATGACTTTCCCTTTTTGGAAGCCTTCTTTTCAGCCGCCGCAAATTCCGCTTCCTTCTTGCGGCACATCCAATCGTAGATGAGGGCTTCGATCAGAGCCACGATGATGAGCGCGAAGCCGTAGACCGTCGCCAGGTTCAGCCCTGCAAAAACAATCGCCGCCATTGCCAGCGGACTGAGCAAATTGACGGCGACGAACCCGGCATAAAAAAGAGAATAGAAGACAAACATCCAAATCCCCAAACGCATCTTGTAGGGTCCCGCAGGGTCTTTTCCCGAGGGCTTTGCAGGTTCATGTAACATGACAATGGCTCTCCTTATTAAGTTTTTTGACGTGCGTGCGCGAATTATAAACCATGCCCCTGAATTGGATGGGAAATGTGAAGTAATGTACAAATTGTGCTTTTTGTCATGCGCCTCCCATAAACCCTCCATTTAGATGTGAGTACGCATACCCCAAGTTGTGATTATCGTCACTAACATATCCTGCGGGGTCTTGCTATCCTTGCATTAGTGGAGGACTCGCCTCCAATTTCAAGTTGAATCCAAGGAACCATTTATGAGTGACTATCGGATCGCAACCCATCCCATTCTTCCCATTCCCCAAACGGAAACAATCGAATTTACATGGCAGGGGCAAAAACTCCAGGC
>DAOUAS010000022.1:0-18879 GCA_034433295.1 Anaerolineales bacterium
GAACAAGAGCGCCCTCGCAATGACATGGACTTGTATAACATGACCAAACACATCATCCTCGATACTGACCCAGGGATTGACGACTCTCTTGCAATCCTGCTCGCTTTGGCTTCCCCCGAAATTTCATTGGATGGATTGAGCGTCGTTCACGGAAATTCATCCGCCTTACAGGGGACGATTAACGCGCATTCGGTTTTGGAACTGGCAAAGGCGAGTCACATCCCTGTCCACAAAGGCTGTGACCTGCCGCTGGCGCAGCCGCCCCTGCTGGCGACTGAGACTCATGGCGAACAAGGCATCGGGTATGCCAAACTTCCAGCGCCTCAGACCAAGCCCCAGGCTCAGCACGGAAGCGATTTCCTGATCGAGAGAATCATGTCAAAACCGGGGGAAGTCGCGTTGGTCTGCATCGGCCCGTTGACGAATGTCGCCCTGGCAATCCGCAAAGAGCCGCGCATCGTGGAGAACGTCAAAGAGGTGTTCATCATGGGTGGCGCGATCCGCCACGAAGGCAACACCACCCCGCTGGCGGAGTTCAACACCTTTGTCGATCCGCACGCCGCGCATATTGTCTATCATTCGGGGATGCCGATCACGCTTACGCCGCTGGATGTGACCTATCAATGCATCTTTTTGCCAGACGATTTGAACAGGCTATTGAAGATTGATTCGCCGATCACGAAATTCATCGCCGATGCGACACGCTTCTACATGGAGTTCCACGACGAATATCAAAGCATCAAAGGTTGTGTGATTAACGATCCGTTGACTATGGCGCTGACTTTCATGCCCGAACTATGCGATTATCAAGACCTGTATGTGGACATCGACCTTTCGGGCGGCGTTTCGATGGGCAAGACCTTCGCGGATTTCTATCATGCAACTGGAAAGCCTGCAAACATGAAGGTGGCGCTTGGCGTTCGTCCACGAGACTTCATGGAATTATTTTTGGAGAGAATGGAGATGCTGGTAAAATTCCGGTAGGCGTCAAAACCGCGTTTTGCGGTATCTTATATCATCCCAGAAAAGGAGAACAAAATGGAAGTAATTTCCCAAAATGCAGTCTATTTCGTGGTTGCGATAGCACTCATGGTTATTCTGTTTGTATGGGCTTATGCCACCAAACGCATGCAAAAAGATTTCAGTACCATGACCTGGGTGCTCATTCCAGTGGCAATTGCGATCAACCTGACGATTGGTCAAATTGTCCTGGTGTTGAAACTGCCCGTTTATCTGGACAGCATCGGCACGGTATTGGTTGGTGTGATTTGCGGACCGTGGGCCGGCGCGCTCACCGGCGCCCTCTCGAACATTATCGCCGGACTTATTCTCGATCCGGGCTGGTTCCCGTGGTTCCCAGTTGCTGCCGCCATCGGCGCGACAGCCGGCGTGATGGCAAACATCGGTTATTTCAAGAACTGGTGGAAGGTGGTTGTGACAGGTTTCGTGATCGCCATTGTAGCAACCATCGTTGGGACCCCGATCAGCATCGCTGTTTTCGGCGGCATCTCGGCCAGCGGTTCATCCATCATCACCGCCTTTTTGCTTGAGACCGGTAGAAGTCTGCTGGCTTCAGTTTTAACCACCAACTTCATCGCCGAGCCGCTCGACAAGATTGCGACCAGCCTGCTGGCGTTTGCGATCATCGACGGACTTTCGACCCGCTATCTGGCGCGATTCCCCCGTGGAGAAAATGCGACGGTTGAAAAGGGACAGAAGCAGACGCAACTGATTATTGCCCTGGTGGTTGTTGTATTGCTCATCCTGTTTGGAATTTTTGTACTGCCACGCATCACCGGCGGATAGCACATTAAGTTTGCGGGAGGAGATTCTTTCTCCTCCCGCATTTTTATTTTCGGGTAAGATGTATCCTCATGAACCTCAATCGGTCTTTTTTCGTCCCCGTCAATAGTGTTCTACACAGGCTCAACCCGCTGACAAAACTTACCCTGGTCTTTGCAATGATCGTCCCGGCGTTTTTCTCGCTTTCCGCGGTTGCGCCCACTCTCGCAATTCCAATCCTCATCGCTGTGTTCGTTGGAAGGGTTCAAAAGCAATACTTGAATCTATTATCCAAACTTATCCTGCCTGCCATTCTTTTCATGTTTGTCATGCAAAGCGTGTTTCTTCCCATTGGGAACACAGTTCTTTTTGCATTTGGCACTTTCGATGTGACAAAGGAAGCCGCGCAGTCCGCCTTCCTGACGGTATCCCGCATCTTCGTAATGATCTCTTCCTTTGCCATACTGTTATTGACCACGCACCCAAGCGAATTAATGTCCGACCTTACCCGCCGTGGACTACCGCCACAATTTGCCTACGTCATCATTTCCACACTCCAGATCATCCCGCAAATGCAGGCCAAAGCGCAGACCATCATCGCCGCCCAGCGTTCGCGCGGATTGGACACCGAAAGCACATTCCTCAAACGGGCTGGGGCGCTGGTTCCGCTGGTGGGGCCGCTGGTGTTTGGCTCGCTTGTGGAAGTGGAAGAACGCGCCATCGCCATCGAGGCGCGCGGCTTCACCTCGAAAAAGGTCAAGACCTCCCTGCATGAAATCCCCGATACCAAATTCGATCAAGTCCTGCGTTGGGCGTTGGTCTTGCTTGTCGTCGTTTCGATTGGATTGAAAATCTGGGTTGGGTAATTGCCTGATCCTTAAACGGCGGGAAATACGAATTATTTCAGCACGTCGCAAAGTGTCGTGGTGTCTTGAAGGATCAAATCCGCGCCTATTCTTTTCAATTCCGCCTCCTCGCCAAAACCGCACAACACACCCACCGTCTGGGCCCCGGCGGATTTTCCCGCGCGAACATCCACGGTGGTGTCGCCGATCATCAGACAGGCTTCGGGAGCAACATTCATCTTTCGCGCGGCAAGCAGGATCGGGTCGGGATAGGGTTTGGTGTGTTCCGCCGAAGGACCGGTCACGATGACATCGAAATATTTAACAAGGTCGAATTGTTCCAGAAAAGCCATTGTCCCTTTTTCATCGCGCGCACTGACCACCGCCATTGGGTAGCGCCCATGCAATTGTCTGAGCGTTTCATCCACGCCGGGAATGAGCATAAATCTTGCGCGAGCGCGTTTGCGGCGGCGGGACAACCAGTCGATGAAGCCAGTCATCTCGTCGTCGATGCCGAGGGTATCCGCAAGCCCAAGCAGCGCATTACCGGGCGCTTCGATCCACATCACGAATCGACGCGCGGCGCGGGCCGGGTCTTTGAACAGGAAACGGGGAAGGAAGGCCGATATCTTGAGGGCGTAGAGATCGTCGGTGTCGCTCAGTGTTCCATCCACATCGAAACACAGGGCTTTGATGCGCATCAAATCAAGTGACATGGATTAATTGTACCAAAGGGACTATACTTCATCCCTGGATGTGGAAAATACCGCGAAATATGATTTAATAAGATTATGCCAGAAGACCGTTCCCAATCACTGCTCGAACTGTTGATGAATGTCAGCCGCGAAGTTGCCGCCGCGCTGGATTTGCGCACGGTTTTACAGCGCCTGCTCTTTGCGGTCATGCAATATGTCGGCGGGGAACGCAGCAGCATCATCGTGCTGGACGATTCCGGAAAACCCGTGGATGCGACCATCGTCTATGGAAAGCAACTCCACGAACACACCACCCAGCAGCTGCGTGATACGGTGGAGCGCGGACTGGCAGGATGGGTGGTGCAATATCGAAAGCCGGCACTCGTGCCCGATACCAGCCGCGATCAACGCTGGCTGCGCCGCGCCGACGACTCTGCCGATAAGACCGGGGCAAAATCCGCCATTTGCGTGCCGTTGATGACGCGCGAACGGCTGGTCGGGGTGCTGACTCTGGTGCATCCCATTCCCAACACTTTCAAGGAAACCCACCTGGAACTGATGCAGGCGATTGCCGACCAGGCCAGCGTGGCTGTTTTGAACGCGCGTTTATATAACGAAAGTCAGCGCACCGCCCGCGTGATGACCGCGCTTGCGGAAGGCGCGGCGGCAATCAACACCTCGCTCGAAATGGGCGATGTCTGGCGGCGGGCGCTCAACCAGACCATGCAGGCCTTGCAGGTCGAAACCGTGGCCTTGGCCCTGATCGATGCTCCAGGCAGCGATCTGGTCTTCCATGCCGCGGCGGGAAAAGACTCATCCAACATTTCCGGCAGACGCATCCCCGGCGGGCGGGGATTGACAGGCATGGTTGTAAACAAGGGACAGGGTGTGGTCATCCCATCCGTCAGGCAGGATCCCCGTTTCGACATGACAGAACACCTGGGCGGGATCGAAATCCGCTCGGTTTCCATTGCCCCCATCCAGGCACAGGGAAAAGTTACGGGCGTGCTGATGGCCATCAACCCCGTTTCCGGTTCCTTCGACCCCGATGCCCTGATGGTGATGAACGGGCTGGGAAGCATTGCCGGAACGACCATTCAAAATGCCCAATTTCTGTCCCGTCTGCAAAAGGCGCACAAACGTTACCGTGAATTGTTCGAAGACAGCGTC
This sequence comes from Anaerolineales bacterium, assembly GCA_034433295.1. GTDB lineage: Bacteria > Chloroflexota > Anaerolineae > Anaerolineales > Villigracilaceae > Villigracilis. The sequence goes on from DAOUAS010000022.1 coordinate 4,493, forward strand.
GATCCAATCGTGATTACGGACTGGGACGGCAGGGTGCTGGAAGTAAATCGGCAGGCAGTGGAATTGAGCGGGCACAGCAGTGAGGCTCTGCGTTCGATGACCATTGACCTCCTGCACGAGGTGAATCTGAACAAAACAGGGCAAAAATTCGAAACGCTCAAACAAAGCGGGGAGTGCAATTACGAATCGGTGCTTTACCAGCAAGACAGCGGGACCCGGCCCATCGAAGTCCATGTGCATCGCGTCGAATTCGAAGAGGCCGATTCTGTGCAGTGGATCCTGCGCGACATTACCGAGCGCAAGGAACTCGACGCCCTGCGCGATGACATGATCGCCATGATCTATCACGATCTCCGCTCGCCGCTCGGCAACATCGTCTCGAGCCTGGAATTGATGGACACCTTGCTGCCCGCAGACGATACACTGCGCAACATGCTCAACATCGCCAGGAATTCGACGGCGCGCATCCAGCGCCTGGTCAATTCCCTGCTCGATATCAATCGTCTCGAGTCCGGACAGCCGGTCACAGACCAGCACGCGATAGACCCGCTCCTGTTGGTACGCGAAGCCCTGCGCGATGTCGAACCGTTTGCCAAGGGCCGGCATCAAACAGTGGAAAATAAAGCGGCGGGCGTCCTGCCCCTTATCTGGGTGGACGTGGATATGACTCACCGGGTATTCATCAACCTTCTCGAAAATGCCATCAAGTACACGCCTTCCGGCGGGCGGGTCGAAATCGGGGCGCAGACCACCACCGGCACTTCCGTCAAATTCTGGGTGCGAGACAACGGTCCCGGAATCTCAGCCATAGATCGCGAGCGCGTCTTCGATAAATTCACCCGCCTGCGCGGCAAGGACAGTCCCAGCGGACTTGGCGTCGGACTGGCCTTTTGCAAACTGGCAGTGCAGGGGCATGGAGGAAAGATCTGGGTCGAAAGCGAGCCGGGCAACGGAACCACCTTCTGGCTGACCCTGCCTGTGGCGCAAATGCCGGCAACAGGCTCCCTCAAACGCCAGACCGGCAGGCTGGTCATGAAGGAAGAAAGAAAGTAACCAGGAGAATCATGCAGGAAATAGCAAATAACATCTACATCGAAGACGAGTTTCACGGCGTCACCCTGGGGGTGATTGTCACCCCGCGCGGGCTGATTCAGATCGATGCGCCCCCCTCCCCCGAAGATGCCCGCACCTGGCGCGCCGCGCTTATGAACCTGGGCGGCGGTATCGAACGCGCATTGGTCAACCTTGACGCCCATCCTGACAGGACTCTCGGCGCCCGCGCCATGGATTGCGTTGTGATCGCGCATGAAAAAACCGCCAACACCTTCCGCACGCGCCCCAACACCTTCAAGGCCCAGGGTGAAGAAACAGGCGCGGATTGGGAATCCATCGCCGGGCTGGGAAGCGTGCGCTGGGTTGCTCCTGAGATCTCATTCCTGAACCAAATGACACTGCACTGGGGCGGATCTCCGGTATTGCTGGAACATCGCCCCGGCCCCTCGAACGGTTCCATCTGGGTCCGACTGCCCGAGGAAAAGATTGTCTTCGTGGGCGATGCCGTGCTGAAGAACCAGCCGCCCTTCCTGGCGAGCGCCAACCTGACAGATTGGATTTCCTCTATCAACCTGCTGTTAAGCTCCGAGTTCAGGGGGTATACAGTTGTCAGCGGGCGCGGCGGCGTGGTGACGAATGCCGTCATCAAAACCCAGTTGGATTTCATCAAACACGCCCACGATAAACTGGAAAAACTGACAGCCAAAAAGCCAAACCCGGCCGCGACCGAAAAACTGGTCGCTTCGCTCCTCACCTGGTTCAAAGCGCCGGCCGCCCGTCAAAAGCAATTTGCGCAGCGCCTGCGCTATGGTCTTCTGCGCTACAACTCCCGCCCGAGCCATGCCTCCGGACAATTCGCCGAAAGTCAATAAATGAACACCCCCCAACCCATTTTGGAGTTGACCCGCGGACAAATAGTGGAGTCGACTCATTTTGGTTCGATTGCCGTCGTGGATACAAACGGCAGACTTTTACATTCGTGGGGCGACCCGTATGTGGTTGCCTTTCTGCGTTCATCCGCCAAGCCCTTTCAAGTCCTTCCTTTTATCGAGCGCGGCGGTTTGGAACATTTCGACTTCACGCAAAAGGAACTTTCCATTTCGTGCGCATCGCATGAAACCGCGCAGATGCACCTCGATACGGTGAGGGGAATACAGGCAAGAATCGGGGTCGAAGAGAAATATCTGCAATGCGGTCCCCACCTGCCCGGCGATGCGGCGATGCTGAGAACGGTCATCAAGCAGGACATCCAGCCGACGGCCAATTTCAACAATTGTTCGGGCAAGCATACCGCCATGCTGGCGCACGCCAAAATGCGTGGACTTCCGCTGGAGAATTACCTCGATCCAACTCATCCCATCCAGCAGGATATTCTTGCCACGCTCTCGGAGATGTGTGACATTCCAAAGGAAAAAATCGGACTCGGCATCGACGGCTGTTCCGCCCCGAACTTTGCCCTGCCGCTTTTCAACGCCGCTCTCGGCATGGCTCGTTTATGCGACCCGCGCGGGTTGAGCGAGACTCGCGCAATCGCCTGCCGCAAGGTCACAGCCGCCATGACAACTTACCCCGAAACGGTCGCTGGCCACGGGGAATTCGACACCGAGTTGATGAAAACCGGCGCGGGCAAAATCGTCACCAAGCGCGGCGCGGAGGGATTTCAGATCATTGGACTGATGCCCGGCGTCTACACTGAAAACAGCGTGGGCATTGCCCTGAAGGTCGTGGATGGCGATGCTTCGCACATGAACGACGAACTGGTTTCCAGCGCCCGCGTGCGTCCGGCCGTTACGCTGGAAATTCTGCGCCAGTTGAAAGCCCTCGATGAAAGCCGGTTGCAGGCGCTTGCCGGATTCGGCCCCTCCAAACAATTGAAAAATTATGCCGGGCTTGTCACCGGCGAGTCGCATCCGGTATTCCATCTTTTCGCATGAAGAACTTGAAAACACGCGCCATTGCCATCCATGAGAAATTGATCGAAACTTTTGGCGAGCCAGTCTGGCGCACTCCCCTGCCCGCCATCGACGAACTTGTCTCGACCATCCTTTCGCAAAATACCAACGACGTCAACCGCGACCGGGGATTCAATGCCTTACGCGCGCAGTTCCCCGCCTGGGAGCAGGTGCGCGATGCAAACCCCAAGGAAGTGATTGAAGCCATCCGACCGGCCGGACTCGCGAACCAAAAAGGTCCGCGCATTCAGCAGGTTTTGCGCTCCATCACCGAAGAACGCGGTTCGCTCAATCTGAACTTTCTGGCTGACCTGCCGCTCGAAGAAGCCCGCGCCTGGCTGACGAAGTTCAACGGCGTGGGTCCCAAGACGGCCGCAATCGTACTATGTTTTTCGTTGAACCGGCCGGCCTTTCCGGTGGACACGCACATTTACCGCGTCAGCGGACGGATTGGACTGCGCCCCGAAAAGATGACCGTGGAGCAGGCGCATCCGCATTTGGAATCCATCTTCCCGCCCGAAACCTACTACGTCGCGCACTTGAATCTCATCCGCCTCGGGCGCGAGGTTTGCGGCGCGCGCAAGCCAAATTGTCCACAGTGCCCGATACGCAGCCTGTGCAATTACAGGAAAAAAACCAAATAACTGGCGGCAGTTCAAAAACAAGTCCAATCAAGGGTCGGGAAATCGGCAAGACCTACAAAAAACTCCGGGGCGGCGCCTTCGGAGTTTTTTGTAGGTCTTCATATCGTGAATGGTTGTATAGCGGCGGGTTTATCCGATTGCATTTCGAGCGGCAGGAGAAAGATGAATTTGCTTCCAACGCCCTCCCTGCTTTCGGCCCAGATCCGCCCGCCGTGCAACTCGATCATGACCTTGGCGACGGAAAGACCGAGTCCCATGCCGCCGTGCTTGCGTGTAAGGTGAGATTCGACCTGGTAAAACCGCTCGAACACCCGGGGCAAATCTCCGGCGGGGATTCCCACGCCGTTATCTTCCACGGATACTTTTACAAAACCGGATTCGAGTCCTCCGCAAATTTTCACCTGTCCGCCGTGATTGGTAAAGGTAAGCGCATTTTTGACAAGGTTGCTCAAAACAATGGAAATCTTGCTTCCGTCGGCATCCACGAGCAGGTCCTGCCCGCGTTCAATGTCCGCCTTGAGCGTAACGCCTTTTTGAATCGCTATGCTGCGGAAGGAGGAGGCCACATCCTCGATGATTCGCGCGATCGAAACCTTGCGCGAACGCAGGCTTGCGCCGCCCGTCTCGAAATTATCCACCCGCGAAAGGTTTTCGATAATATCCTTCAGACGGGTTGCATTGCGAATGATGGCGTCCACCTGCTCCTGAAACTCGCTGCCGATGAGTTCGCGCAAAAAGGTGGAATGACCGAGGATCAACCCAAGCGGCGTGCGGAGTTCATGAGAGGTAATGGCAATGAATTCATTTTTCAAGCGATCGAGTTCGCGCACTTCATCCCGTGAAGCAAGTACCGCGCTTTCGAGCAGGCTGGTCTGCATGGCAATCGTGGAAAGCGAGGCGAGCGCTTCGAGAATCCGGATGTCCTCCCCGTCATAATGTCCGCCATCCGCCTTGTTGAAGACCTCGAAGACTCCCACAGGACGGCCGTTAAAGATGAGAGGCACGCCCAGAAGAGACCGAGTCTCGAAATCAGCCAGTTCGTCGATCCTGCCGTAATGACGGGGATCCTTCTTCACATCGTCGATCACCAGCGGTTTGACATTCAGGAAGATCCATCCGGCAGCGCTTCCATCCAACGGCACGCGGGCCAGGCCGATGGCCTCGCGATGGAACCACGCGACATGCCTGAAACGCAGGTCCTGTGTGACCTCGTCGTACTCCATCAGGGAGGCCGTTTCGCTGTCGGTCAATTCGGTGGCAGCCGACAGAATGGATTGCAGGTAGGATTCGAGGTCGCCCAGCGCGCCCAGTGCGCTGGTCGTTTCAAGGAGACGTTCAAGGATTCGAGCCTGATCTACTGCCATAATTGCCTATAGTAAGATTATACTTTAGTGGTCTGTCTCAGGTAAATGAGAAACAGGTCACAAAAAGGTTGCAAATATCATCACAAGGAGAAATTTCATGACAGGTAAAAAAGTACGCGTTGCAGTCATCGGTGTGGGGAATTGCGCCTCCGCCCTGGTCCAGGGCGTCCAATTCTACAAGAATGCCAAAGTGGATGAGATCATCCCCGGCATCATGCACACAAAACTTGGCGACTACCACGTCCGCGACATTGAATTCACCCTCGGTATCGACATCAACGCCGAGAAGGTAGGCAAGGACCTTTCCGAGGCCATTTTCGCCGAGCCGAACAACACCTATAAATTTGCGGATGTCCCCCGCCTCGATGTTCCGGTGGCGCGCGGCATGACACACGACGGTCTGGGCAAATATCTGAACGAAGTCATTACAAAAGCGCCCGGTCCCACCGCCGATATTGTCAAACTTCTGCGCGACACCCACACCGATGTGGTCGTCAACTTCCTGCCGGTCGGCTCGGAAATGGCGACCAAATGGTACGTGGAACAGGTGCTCGAGGCGGGCTGCGCCTTCGTCAACGGGATTCCCGTTTTCATCGCCTCCTCCGAATATTGGGGCAAACGCTTCGCCGATGCCGGGCTGCCGATTCTGGGTGATGACGTCAAAAGCCAGGTGGGCGCGACCATTGTCCATCGCGCCCTCACCAGTTTGTTTGTGGACCGCGGCGTGAAGCTCGAACGCACCTACCAGCTCAACTTCGGCGGCAACACCGACTTCCTGAACATGCTGGAACGCGAACGTCTCGAAAGCAAGAAGATATCCAAGACCAATGCCGTGACCAGCATGCTCCCATATGAGATGGACAAGAAAAATGTCCACGTGGGTCCCAGTGACCACATTCCGTGGCTCACCGACCGTAAGTGGTGCTACATCCGCATGGAAGGCACCACCTTCGGCAATGTGCCGTTGAACGCCGAGGTCAAACTGGAAGTTTGGGACAGTCCCAACTCGGCGGGCGTGATCATCGACGCGGTGCGTTGCGCCAAGATCGCCCTCGACCGCGAGTTGGCGGGTCCCATCATCGGTCCATCCTCCTACTTCTTCAAGACGCCGCCCAAGCAATTCCGCGACGACATCTGTCGCGATAAGGTGGAGGATTTCATTGCGGGAAGAAGCGATGAGTAAATCAGAGATTAGAGGTTAGAGATTAGTGAGGCGTGTGCGTTGGCAGGCGCCTCACTTTTTTCGAGTAGAATTCGGTCTCATGAGACTCAACCGCCAATTACCAATTACCAATTACAGGATACAACGCCTCTTCCTGACCTTTGGCTTGGTTGCCTTACTGTTGAATTCCTGCCAACCCGCAGCCGCAACCGCCGACCCAAACATCGCCCTGACAGCGGCGTTCGAAACAGCCCTCACCGAGATCAGCCAACCGACGGCGACACCCGCTCCCAGCGAGACTCCCGTTCCCACGGCGACCATTCCGCGCACGCCGCCCGCCCTGCCTGGGGCCTTCCAGACTTCCATCCTCAAGCCCGAAGACCAGCCCCGCGCCTATGTGGCGGATACCTGTCAGTACCTGCAAAACAAATGGAATCCCAACAACGCCGCGCCGGGGACGGTGGTCATGCCCATCATGTTCCATGCCATAGACAGGGACGCCACAACCTCGCAGTACATGAAAATATCCGCAAAGGATTTCAAGAAGTTGATGAACGACCTGCACGAACTGGGCTTTCAAGCCATCGACATGCAACAGATGGCGGATTTCATGTATAACAACGCGAAGATTCCCCAGAAGTCCGTTTTATTGATTGTGGATGACCGCGCGTATGCCTCGAAATTCAACGACCATTTCCGCCCTTATTATGAGGAGTGGGGCTGGCCGGTGGTCAACGCCTACATCGGACTCGACGAACGCCTCGACCTGTGGACCGAAAACGCCGCCCTCTCCGCCGAAGGCTGGGTGGATTACGAAGCGCACGGCTACATCCACAACATCCCCATCAGCGACGGTTCAACCGACGAATTCATCATGGGCGAAATGAACGGCGTGATTACTTCCTTCCAGAAATATTTCAATAAAACGCCCATTGCCTACATCTGGCCCGGCGGCGGATTCTCGCGCCGCGCCGTAGAGATGGGGACTCAACTCGGCTACAAACTCGGCTTTACCGTCAACCCGCGCGGGCCGGTGATGTATAACTGGGTTCCGCAGGCGGACGCCTTCAACCCGTCCAACCCGATCGCCATCCCGGAGACCCCCGCCGGAAATCCGCTGATGACCCTGCCCCGTTACACCGACATCAACGCGCGCGGCGAACTCGATGACGTGCGCGCCGTCAGCGACCAGGCCGCCCAATACGCCGAACAGAACAAAGCCGTAGAACTCGAGTATTACGACATTGTGTGCGCCCCCACCTACGGACCCATCCCCGCCGCGCAGTAAACTTTGGAAGTTCGACACCAAGCCGTCGGACTCCAGATTTATTCGGACTCAAAAATGCTGGTATCATTCCCCGCTATGGAATTTAAAACAAAACCCTCACAAAAATTCGACCTGCCAAAGCGCATTGCGCGTCTCGGCGAACTGGCCTTCAACCTGTGGTGGACGTGGCAGCCGGAAGCCGCCCACATCTTCGGCAAACTCGATTACGACCTGTGGGAGCGGCTGGGGCACAACCCGATCCGCTTTTTGCAGGAAGTCAACCGCAAGCGTCTGACCCGCTTTGCCAAAGACAAAGATTACCTCGATTTGTACGATGCCTTCTTTAAGAGGTTCGACTCTTATTGCACCAAGAAAACGTGGGCGCAAAAGACACATCCCGAATTCAAAGGCAAACCCGTGGCCTACTTTTCGATGGAATTCGGACTGCATGAAACACTCCCCATCTATTCGGGCGGGCTTGGAGTGTTGGCCGGCGATCACCTGAAAGAATCCTCCGACCTCGGACTTCCGCTTGTTGCGGTCGGTTTCATGTATGCGCAGGGATATTTCTCCCAGCGCATCAGTGAAGACGGCTGGCAGGAATCGCTCAATAACCCGTTGACCTTCGAGCACCTACCCATCTCGCTGGTCACCAAAAACAAAAAGCCCGTCACGGTCCAGGTTGAATTCCCCGACCGTAACGTTTCCCTGCAAATCTGGGAAGTGCGCGTGGGACAAATTCCGCTCTACCTGCTTGACTCAAACGTGGATGGTAATAGCGATTTCGACCGCCTGCTCACCGCGCGTCTGTATTGGTCCGACCTTGATCGCCGCGTGATGCAGGAAGTATTACTCGGGGTCGGCGGCGTGCGCGCCCTGCGCGTTCTGGGATTCAAACCCGCCGTCTGGCACATGAACGAAGGCCATGCCGCATTCCTGACTTTGGAACGCGCGCGTGAACTTGTGGCTTCCGGCTCCGCCTTTGCTGCCGTCGCGAAAAAGACTCTCGGACAAAACGTCTTTACCACTCATACCCCCGTCCCGGCCGGCAACGATGAATTCCCGCTCTGGTTAATCGATAAATACCTCGCCAGACTTTGGCCCGAACTGGGTCTCACCCGTGAAGAATTCATGGACATTGCCAAGAATCAAAAGGCGCATGTTGAAACCTTTTCCATGCCAATTCTCGCCCTCAAACTCTCCGGCGGAAGCAATGGCGTTTCGGAACTGCACGGCGAGGTCTCCCGCGAGATGTGGAATTTCCTCTGGCCCCAAAAAGCGGAAAAGGATGTCCCGATTCAATACATCACGAACGGAGTCCACACCGCCAACTGGATGGCGCGCCGTTTGAATGGTCTGCTCGAAAAGTACCTGGGCGCAAATTGGTACGACCATCTGGACAATCCCGCCACGTGGACGAAATTCGACACCATCCCCGATGTCGAATTGTGGACAGTGCGCCAGCATCTCAAACGCAAGTTGACCTTCTACATGCGCGAGCGGGTCCGTGACCGCTGGACACACGGTGGATTCCACCCCGTGCAGGTTGTCTCATCGGGCGTCTTGATCAATCCCTACGCGCTGACCATCGGTTTTGCGCGGCGCTTCGCCACCTACAAACGCGCCAGCCTGGTCTTATCGGATGTTGACCGTCTGCTCAACCTAATCAACCGCCCGAACATGCCCGTGCAGATCATCTTTGCGGGCAAGGCGCATCCCGCCGACGATCCCGGCAAGCAATTGATTCAAAAGGTCTATCGCACCGTCAAGCGGGCCGAAACGGGCGGACGCCTGATCTTCCTCGAAGACTACGACATGAACCTGGCGCGTTACCTCGTCCAGGGCGTGGATGTATGGATGAACACGCCCCGTCGTCCGATGGAAGCCAGCGGCACATCCGGCATGAAAGCGGCCATCAACGGCGCGCTAAACTTCTCCGTCCTCGACGGCTGGTGGCGTGAAGCGTATAACGGCAAAAACGGCTGGTCGATCGGTCAGGAAAGGGAATATGCTTCGCAGGAATTACAGGATATCGATGATGCCGAAGACCTGTATCAGACCCTCGAACAAAAGATCATCCCCTTGTATTACAACCGCGACGCAAAGGAAATCTCCCACGAGTGGATTGCCATGATCAAGAATTCGATGCAGACCATCATCCCCCAATTCTCCACCCGTCGCATGATCAAGGAATACGTCGAAAAACTCTACGCTCCCGCTTTGAAGAAATAATAATGCAGGGCGGGGTTCTCCCGCCCTTTTTTACTGGAAACCATGTACCCTCAAATTACCGTCACCGAACTCGGTGAAAAACTCAAATCGGATGAAAAGTTCGTTCTGTTGGATGTGCGCGAATTATCGGAGTTGAACCAGGCCAGGATCACAGATGCCAGGCTGGAGGTCGCGCCCATGAGCATTTTGGCGCGGCAGGGAGTCAAAGCATTATCCGAAATCGTCCGCTCCCAACAAGTCCCGGTCTACGTGTTGTGTCATCATGGCAACCGCAGTTCGCAGGCGACCATGTGGCTCATCAAACAGGGATATAAAAATGTGCTGAACATCAAAGGGGGGATCGATATGTATGCTCGAAAAGTCGACTCTACTGTAGGAACCTATTAAACCAGGTTGCCACCCTTGCGGATGGCAACCTTGGGGCGCTGTGGCAGCTTTCGTTATACAACGGGGAGGGCTGCCACAGCGCCGGTTTTACTGCTATTCATTGGCAACACCTCCTCCTTTCTTAAAGATGGCGATGAACATTTGCCCCGTGTGATGGCAAAAGTATGTCACAAAACAAATCGCGTGTCAATGGGGCGGATTGGACTCTCACAAAATTGTAATCTTCCGTTCCTGACAAATTGTGATACTTTTTGAGAGCCTCCGCCAGCGCGTCAGGGCTATCCTTTTTGCAGCCCACCTAGGAGAAACGTATGAAAACCAATCCGTACAAACTCTGGATTCCCGTATTTGCCCTTGGCTGGTTCTTCGACTTCCTGTTTTGGAAGATGAAGCCCGGTGTTAACTTTGCGATTTTTGCTACAGCCTGTCTGGTCGTTGCCTTCTATCTTTTGCTAAGCGACAGGCTTCGCCCAAACCGCGCCAGCCTGATGTTGATTCCTCTCTTCGGCTTTTTCACCGCCGTGACCTTTATCCGCGCCGAGCCGATGACGACATTCCTCGCCTATACCTTTACCCTGTTGACGATGTCCCTGCTGGCAGTGACCTACCTCGGCGGGCATTGGTTCCAGTACACCCTTGCCGACTATTTGGGCAAGTCCCTGCAATTGGCGGGGAGTATGCTTGCGCGCCCGATCAGTTTTATGGGTGAGGTCCGCAAGGAAAAGGCGGAGGCGGGCATTCAACCCCCAAAGCGAAATGTCTGGCCAGTGATACGTGGCATCGTAATCGCCCTGCCGGTCATCGCGATCTTTGCCTCCCTCCTTGCCTCGGCGGATGTGGTCTTTGGTCAACGACTCGAGGATTTGATCAACTGGTTCAACATTGAGAACCTGCCTGAGTTGATTTTCCGTTTTGTTTACATTCTGGTCCTTGGGTACGCGCTTGCCGGGGTCATCCTGCACGCAGCGACCCAGTCTAAGGACGAGAAATTTGCCAATGAAGACAAGCCGCTCATCCCGCCGTTTCTTGGAAATGTCGAAGCATCGATCGTCCTGGGAAGCGTGGTCGCGCTCTTTGCCGCATTCGTAGTGATTCAATTCCAGTACTTCTTTGGCGGCGAGACCAACATCAACGTGGAAGGCTACACCTACGCCGAATACGCCCGCCGTGGATTTGGCGAACTGGTGACCGTGGCATTCTTTGCCCTGTTTATGCTGCTCACTCTAAGCGCCGTCACCAAACGCGAGACAGAAGGACAACGCAAACTCTTTTCGGGGCTGGGTGTGGCGCTTGTCGCTCTTCTACTGGTAATGTTGTTCTCGGCTTTCAAACGTCTTGGCTTGTACGAAGAAGCCTATGGCTTTTCGCGTCTGCGAGCCTACACCCATGTCTTCCTGATCTGGATCGGATTGTTATTGGTCGCCACGATTGCGCTTGAAATTCTAAGCAAGGAGCGCATGTTCACCTTTGCCATGCTGATTGCCTCGTTAGGATTTGCCTCCTCCCTCCCCATTTTGAATGTAGATGCTTTTATTGTGCGCCAAAACATCCAGCGTGAGATTCATCAACAGACCGATACCATTGGGCTGGATGCCCAATATTTCCTCGGCCTCTCCGACGACGCCGTTCCAGAACTTGTTGCGGGTTATCGGAACTCATCGCTCCCTGATTCGGTCCACGAGAAAATCGGCGCTTCGCTAACGTGCATCCGCCATCAGCGCGGGTTGGATGAACGCAAGCCGGACTGGCGATCCTTCCACTTTGCAACGTTCAATGCAGACAGGGCTTTTGCCTCCGTCGAAAATGACCTCAATGGATTCACGATTGACGATACCAACTATCCCGTCATGGTGACTACACCATCAGGGGAAGAGTTCAACTGCTCGTCATATTACTACGATTAAAAGAAGAAGTCCCTAAAGGTTTCCAAAATCTTTAGGGACTTCTTCTTTCCCTACAAATGCGGGGTGACTTTTGCCGCCAGCTTTTCTTTTGGTTGGAATCCGGTCAGGCGTTCCTTGACAGCGCCGCCCTTGAACAACATCAGAGTGGGGATTCCCATCACACCATACTGCATCATGATATTGGGGTTTTGGTCGGCGTCGAGTTTTACCACCTTGACCTTGCCCTCCCACTCGCCCGCCAGTTGCTTCACAATCGGCTCGATCATCTTGCATGGCTGGCACCAGACCGCGGTAAAGTCCACCAGCACGGGCAGGTCGGCGCTGATTACTTCCTGTTGAAAATCTGTTTCGGTTACATATTTTACATCTGTCATTTTGGCCTCCAGCCAGATAGACGCTGTGTCGATTGCCTGTATTACTTCGCGCCGCCGGTCGTCGAACTCCGTTTGAATTCCATATTCTACAGCCCTGTGGATTGTTCCATGTCCAGACCGTTCTCGCGGGCAATCTCCTCGAAGATGACCTCGATGTCGTCTATGAAATGGTCGAGACCCTCCACGCGCTCGGCATAATCCTGGCCGAGGAATCCCAGCTCGCCCACAGCATTTCGCCAGAAAGTAAGATGATCGCCTTCCAACACTTCTGCGGCGGAAGTCCAGGTATTCAACAGAGGCCACAGCGCGGCAAATGGCACATCGCCTTCCAGCATGGCTTTGATGGCCTTCTCGTAATAATTGGCGCGGACGGGATGGATACGGTTGTCCACGCCTGGCTTTTCGCTGGCAAGCTTGTATGCAGACTTCCAATCGGAGAACCACAATTGCAGTTTTTCGAGGTTTACACGGTTCGAGCCAAGCAAACCGAATGCCGTTGCCACCATCTCAGACTTGCCTGCGGCTTCGGCGCGGGCAGGGAATTCAAGCAGAAGTCTGCGTTCCTGGATCGGCGGTCCGCTCAATTCCGCCACCGCGTTCAGGGCATGGAAAAGCGATTTCATGTACTTTTTTATTTCGGCGGGGCCGACGGCATTTCCCTCGACTTCGGCCAGGTCCATCCAGATTCCCCGTCCATGGGAGAGCAATTTTTGGCAACGCTGGAGCATGAGCGGCGGCTGTTCAAAATCGAAACCGGCGCGCAGGCTTGCCTGAACAAAGTCGAAGAACTTCTCGCGTTCGTAAAGCAGAACAGGGTCGTACATTTCGTAGCCAAGCCAGGGGTCACCGCGCAATTCCCGCGGCGACTTGAATTCGTCCTTGGCGCGGCGGCTGAGGTCGAGGTGGAAGTCGGGAGTCAGTTTCACAAATTCACGCGGTTTCAACGGCTTGTTCTTGTGGACGAAAACGACGTCGATATCCGCCGTGCCGCCGAGCATCGGGTCGACGTTGAGCAGGGAACCTGTGAGGTATGCGGCGATGATGTCCGTGTCGTTATAGGCCCGCTCCTGGGCCGTTTCCTTGGCAATACGGAGGAGTGAATCACGTGTGACGCGCATGGTCTTTTTTCCTTACGGAGTCCAACGTCTCCCGACGTTGATTGTGTTGCCAAAGTCGGAGACTTCGGACTCCATCTTAGATTGGCAGGCTCGGTTGAAACGGGACCAGCCCCAGGGTTTGGCGAATGCGGTTTTCGATCTGCTTGAGGTGCTCGGTATTTTGGATGATGTTCAATTCGTTGGTGTCTATCTTTAGAATGGGCGCATGATCGAACGGTTTCGAGAAGAAACCATCGTAGGCGTGATTGAGTTCGTCAATATAGCTTCTTTCCATCTGCCTTTCGTAGGGACGGTCACGGAAGGCAATGCGGTTCATCAACGTATCGGTGCTGGCTTGCAGGTAAACCAATAAATCGGGCTTGGGAATTTTTTCTCCCAACGCCTCGTGAACTTTGTGATACATGTCCAGTTCGTCGCCTTGCAGGTTGATGCCCGCGAAGAGCGCATCCTTGGCGAAGGTGTAGTCGGCGATCAGGTTCTTTCCCTCCGCCAAAACCTTGGGGACATTGTTGTTTTGTTGCCGATAGCGGCTGAGCAAAAAGAAGATCTGGGTTTGAAAGGCGTAACGCGCGCGGTCGGCATAAAAATCGGACAGAAAGGGATTTTCCTCGAAAATCTCCAGCAGGACTTCCGCTTCAAATGTATTCTGCAACAGGCGGGCAAGGGTGGTCTTACCGACGCCGATCACTCCTTCGATGGCTATATACATGAAAAGAATACTCCCTGTGTAAGTTGAGTTAAGCATACCATAAGTTTGTGGATGAAGAAGAATGAGGGAGGATGAAATCGGAAACCTGTATAATGGGCGCATGGCCAAAATTTGCATCACGCCGCGCGTAGAGGGAACGGGCGGCATGGCTTCCTTCCGCTTGAAGTTCGAGCAGGGACTCCGCTCTCGCGGAATCGCCCTGACCCATGATCTGGCGGACA
>DAOUAS010000023.1:0-2132 GCA_034433295.1 Anaerolineales bacterium
CCCGACCTGGCGATGCTGGAGGTGGCGATCGAGTCGTTCAAGTCCATGCGCAAGGCGGAGCAGGAAGCTGGATAAATGCGAAGTTTGAATCAAAGAGGGACAGGCGTTCGCCCGTCTCTCTTTGATTTTTGTTTCATCCTGCCTTGCCAGAATGGGGATTTGAAATCGAAAAGGATTTCCCGGGTTCTTTCCGTTCGTATTCTTCCTGAACCAGAAGTCCACGGTGAAAGCACCAGAGCCGAGGTTGAAATCGTCGCTGCGTGATGTAATTCCCCGGCGAATATGGGTGAAAATCGTCAAAGCGATTCCATTTATGAACGTATTGCGCGGAGAAGAATAGCAAACCTGCATCCTTCAAAAACAAACCGAAAGAGCCTGTCGCAAGCCGACAGGCTCTTTCAATGAGGCGTGTTTCAAATGAGCGAAAAAAAACGTCCGAAGGTTTTCCGATTTGTTGCCGCTTTTGCGGCAACCTTCGGGACGGTTTCAGTTGTTCTACCCGATCTTCCTTGCTTCCATGTAGAAACGCTTTTCGCGCGCCTCACCCATCGAGAAGGTCTTACGCGGAAGAGCGCCATCGAGGATAACCGTTTTGAACAAGTCGGACTTGTTCATTCCAGCGAGATAAAAGCCCGCGTTAGCGGGCTGACCGCCGAGGCGGGTTACCACATCGGTTCCGTGGACGTAGTCGATTTTCTCCGCGCCGCCGTCCTTGAGGAAGGCATCTAGGAAGGCTTGGAGGGTGCCGACTGCCAGGTTGGATGACGCGTTCGTGATCTCGATCACGCCAAACTTGCCGCTGGCAACCAACCCGATGGCTTGCTTCCCGCTTTGGGCGGAGTCCACCCGTTTGACCATTTCGTCCGCGTTGGAAACTTCCGCATAGGAGAAATCCGCGCCGAAGGCCTTCTTCAATTCCGCGAACAAATCCTTCTTCAAGCCAAACAGCACGCGATGAATCGGCTCGAACTCCAGCCCTTCGTCGTGGACGTTTTCGATTTCAACCAGCGCGTAGCGCGAGGGGTGATCCATGCCAACCTGCGCTTTGTTCTTCTCCCAGATGGCTTTGGCGGTGGCGAGGGAGTGATTACCGTCACCCATCGCAAAGAGCAGAACGGGCTGGTCTTTGCCGATACCGTATTTGGCGGCGAAGATTTCGGGCTTGGCGAGTCCGCGCAGGGCTTCGACGATTTGATTCTCGAATTCGCCGCTGACCGCGTAACCAGCCAGATGACCGCTGTCAAGCATCAGCTCGAAGTCGTAGAGTTTTTCCAGTTTGGATTTCGCCGCCCTGATGGGTTCGATCACCGTGCGATTGGGGTCATCGATCAGCACGAGGATGTGAGGCAGTTCCATCGCCGCGCCCTGGCGGATTTTGATGCGCGGGGGCAGGCGGTCCACAATCGTCCCTTCGGTGGCGCGGATCAGACTCGATGAGCCTTTGTTGTAGTCGTAGCGTTCGAGGTCGAGACAGAGGATGATGCCTTTGCGCGTCTTGCCGGCGACGGTACGCTCGACGTAGATGAAACCTTCGCGCGGTTGCAGAACGCCTTCATCCATGTATTTTTTCATGGTGGCTTGAATGCTCTGGATGCGCTGTTCTTCGCCCGGCTTTTCAAGATAGACTTCGGGAAAGGTCAGGTTGAGGGTCGAGGGCGCATTGCCGACGATTTTTTCCACTTCCGCCCAATACTCAGGCTGGGATGTGAACTGGTCGCAGGCGATCACAGCCCATTTTTTCAGGTCGGTGCCGGGCTTGGGCAGATACACTTCGGGGATTTGAATGCCGATGTCGGAAATGATTTTCATGATGCCTCTTGCGCGTCATTGCGAGGGCGCTCTCCCTGGCACCATCCGCCAGGGCAGGTGTGCTCTTCGCCCGAAGCAATCCCTCAATCATCTGGAGATTGCTTCGTCGGGAAAAGCGCCCTCCTCGCAATGACATCTTACTTCTTCGCGAACTCGATCAACTTGGCGGCAACTTCCGCGCCGACGCGTCCTTGGGCTTCCTTGGTGGCAGCACCGATGTGCGGGGAGGCGATGACATTATCCAGTTTAAGCAACTTCCAGTCTGTGGGAGGTTCCTCTGCGAAGACATCCAATGCAGCGCCCGCCACCTGACCGTTGGTCAA
>DAOUAS010000024.1:0-3787 GCA_034433295.1 Anaerolineales bacterium
GTCGTGCGCAGGAGAGTTTTCGATTCTGGATGCTTCCCCTTTATTTGATGAGGATCTCCAGCGGGTTGATGCCAACCTCCAGCGCGTCTCCGTATTGGATGCCTTCGACTTCGCGGGTGATGACTTCGATCAGCGATGGATTTTGGAAATGGGTCTTCTTGGTTTCGGGATGCGGGTAATACACCCAGCCATCGTATGCCTTCCCTTTGAACCAGACCCGGCAGCGCGAAAAGGAAAACGTTTCGGGCGGGTGTAAGTCGGTCCACTCGATGAGTGGAAAAGTAAATTCAGGGTTGGACATCTCGAATTCCAGCGGCGCAATCGAGATGTTCAACGTGCCGTTGAAGTAGGAATACAGGTCGAGACCCAATGCCTTGAAATACGGCTTTTGCTTTTCGAGGGAACTGTAGGGATATGCCGCCGAGGGGCGCGAGGCCACCCGATGTCCTTGTGTGAGGATGCCTGTAAGTCGAGTCCAGTCCGCGTTCATATTTGCGAGTATAACGCATGAAGGCGCTGGTATACTCCTGCAAGGAAGATACTTCGAGAATACAGGATGTCCATGCGCAACTTCGATTTTCGCCGTTTGTCCGCAAAGTTCATCTCAATCATGGAAGAAATGCCCGGACTGAAATGGCTGTTGCTTTTGGTGATCTTTGCCATTTTCTACGCGCCGTTCCTTTATCGCTACGGATGGGCGTACAGGGGCATCTCCAACAGGGACCTGCCTTCATTCTATGCGGCCAGCGTCAGTGTGTTTGATCTTGGCAAATCTCCGTATGACTCCGCGCATCTGGAAATGTTGATGGAGGGGGATGAGTATGTCTTCCCGTATCTTTATCCGCCGCCGAGTCTGTTGTTGTTTTTTCCGCTTTCCCTGTTGACCTACGCGGACGCGCGTCACGTCGTTCTCATCATCAATCACCTGCTTTTCCTTTTTCTGGTGTGGGGACTTCTTCTGTGCCTGCTTCGCAGGAATGCGCGGTTTGGTTTTGTATCAGCCGCGCTCTGCGTCGTTTATTTGCTGACGTTTTATCCTGTGCCTCTCACACTGGAGCACGGTCAGGTCAACATCCTGTTGACGGTTTCCCTGCTTTTATTCTGGATTCTCGCGGAAAAGGGCAAATCGCTGCCCGCTTCATTTTTCCTGGCGCTTGCTGTCTTACTGAAGACTTATCCGCTCATCCTCATCCCACTGTTGTCGTTGACCCGCCGCTGGCGCGAGTCGCTTTATACGCTCGGCTGGCTGACACTGGTGGCCGTCGCTTCACTTGTCATCCTTCCGAGTCAGGTCTGGACGGATTGGTTTGACAAAGTCCTGCCTGTGGGCGGATACATGCAGACTGCCGAAGGGATGTATCCGCCAGCCGCCATCTGGAACCAAAGCCTCAACGGTTTCTTTGCCCGACTGCTGACTGTGAACGACTGGTCGACTCCGCTGTGGGTGAATCCGGCTCTTGCCAAAGCCCTGACCTACCTCACAGCGGGACTCGTATTCACGGTCACCGCGTTGGCAGTCTGGCGCAGACGCAACCACTCTGGCAATCTCGACGTGACGATGATCTCCGCTTTGCTGGCAATGTACCTGATTGCTCCGTTCTCATGGGAGCATCACCTGGTTTACCTTCTGCTGCCGGTGTTGGTTTTGTTTGCCAGCCGTCCTCTGTTTGGGACTTTGTCTAAAGCCGCGTTCTACCCGCTCGGTGTTGCCTCCGCCCTTTTACTGGGACTCTCGTTTGGGTTGGAGTTCAAGTTCTACGGCGTGCTTGTTTTGTGGGTGCTTTCGATATATTCGGCCTTGAAATAAAAAAACTCGCGCCCTAACATTCGGCGCGAGCATGGAATTGTATGTGACTAAAACTCGATTGGCAAATTTTCCAGCCCGCGAATGACAAAGCCTTTGGCGAATTGCGCCTCTCCCGCCGCGCGGACGTTCGGCAGGCGCTTGAACAGGACGCTGAACAACACCTGCAACTCCAGACGCGCAAGCGGCGCGCCGAGACAGTAATGGGTGCCGAGACCAAACGTCAGCAGGGGATTGTCCTGTCGGGACAGAATCAGCTCGTCGGGTTGCTCGAAGCGGGCGGAGTCACGATTCCCCGAAATGTAGAATAATCCAACTTCCGCGCCGCGCTTGAGCGGGACTCCGCTGATCTCCATATCCTCCAGTATGTAGCGTTCGAACATGGGCAGCGGCGTTTCGTAGCGCAGGAGTTCATCAATAGCGGTCTTGAGCAGGGACGCGTTGTTTTGATAAACCGCTTCCTTCATGATTTCAAACTGGGCGGGATTTTGAAACAGGGCGCGCAGCCCAAGCGACGAGCCGTTGACCGTGGCTTCGTGACCCGCGTTCAACAGGAAAATGCTGGTGGCGCGCAGTTCGTTTTCGGTGAGCGTCTCGCCCTGGTCGGTGACCTGAACGAGGTCGGTGATGAGGTCGTCCTGCGGATGGGCGCGGCGTTCCTCTGCCAGCCCGCCGATCATTTCCATGAAGTCGCTTGCGGCGCGGTTGGCGGCTTCGACCTGTTCATCGGTGTAACCCAGCTCATACATCTTGACGATGGCATTCGACCACGGGCGCAGGTTCTCCCTTTGCCCTTCGGGAATGCCGAGCAGGTCGGCGATCATCGTCACGGGCAGCGGCTCCGCAATCGCATGGACAAAGTCGCATTTGCCGTCCGCTTCCACGGCGTCGATCAGGCGATGGGTGGTTTGCTCCAGCCTGCCGCGCAGACTCTCCACCCGCTTGGGCGTGAAGACCTTCGTCACCAGCGAGCGAATTCTGGCATGGGACTTGCCTTCCATATCCATGAAGACGTTGTCCTGATACCCGCGAAAGCCTTTGGCGCGCGGATCGGGCGGCGGCCAGCCGATTTCCTCGCGCGAATACAAATGCAACATGGTGCGCCCCAGACGTTTATCCCTCAGCAGGGACGTGATATCCGCATGGCGCGTGAAGAAGGTCTTGTCCCAGACGGGGTCGTGATACGCTGGCGCTTCGTCCCGCAAGGCTTTCAACTGCGCGTATGGACTCGCGATGAAATCGGGATGGTTGATGTCGATGTGGTGGGTGGGAGTTGGCATACCTAATTTTACTAGGTTTGTCTGAATTTAGCGTGCTGAAGCGCTTAGGGTTGTCGTCCATCCAGACCTGACAGGTTTTATCGTGACGCCTTTCAATCGGGATTCCGTGAATCGCCATGACGCTCGTTTATCGGACTTCTGTGAAAATCTGTCACCTAAATTTTGCGCAAAATACCCTACAAGTCATTGATGATTGACGATCTGAAAACCTTTTCAGCCACGGATTTCACGGATGAGCACGGATTTTTCGAACCAATCAGTGAAAATCTGTGTAACACCGCACTGGTGCGCGGCGCAAGTGTCCGTGGCAGGGTTTTGGGCAAACACCAATCGCAAGCGATGGGTTGTAGCCCAATTTGGGCAAAATTTAGGTGTCAGGTCTTTTGGGTATTTCCAGCAAACCATCCACGAATGTGACCACGAATTCACGAATGCCCGCCCTCATTCGTTCATTCGTGACAGGTTTTATTCGTGGACGGTCATCCCAACAACGCCTTTTCAAACTTCTCTTTAGCGAACTGCCACGCGGACTCGACTTCCTCTCACAGTTGACGCGCCTGGGCGCGGCGACCCCCACCCGTCCTCCCCCAAATACGACAATGAAGCACATATAAAATGATTCAGAGTTTGAATCGTCGGATTTGGGGGAGGTGCTCCGCGAAGCGGGCGGAGGGGGTAGGCTTCATCCCAACAACGCCTTTTC
>DAOUAS010000025.1:0-2203 GCA_034433295.1 Anaerolineales bacterium
ACTGTCCCTGATTATCAAATTCCTTTTGTGCCGATCATCCAAGCAGGAGAGAGTCCCTTTGCGATGATGGTTGATTTGCAAAAGAAATATCCTTGGGTATTGCCGACGAGAAGTTATGACTCCATCGAAACCTTGATGTCCGCTTTGAAGCCAGGGATTATTGACCCAGCCGTGGAAATGCGGAACAAGCTGAGGCTGGCCAAGGCGCAGGAGCAGGTGACAGAGTCGCTAAAGGATTATTTGGATAAAACAATATAAGGTTAAACCATGTCAAAACACATCACCTTCCTTCGCGCCATCAACGTCGGCGGACACACCGTCAAAATGAATGCCTTGCGCGACGTGAACACGGTCAGGAAGTTGGCGGAAAAGTATAGGTTTGTAGGTTAACCACAAAGGTACAGAGACACCAAGCCACCAGGAATTCTTGGAGTCTTCGAGTCTTGGCGGCTTGGTGGTCAACTAATCGGTTAACTTTATGACAGGGTTGTCCTGGCTCAAAATCCCACGGCTGATTCTTCCCCCACAATACTTTTGCACCAACACGGCAATGTCCTTGCAAATTTGCTCGACCTCCTCGTCCGTGACGGGCGGCAGGGCATCCACGTTGAATTCGACGGCAGTCGTCTCTGGCAGGATCAACGTATGTTTCGATTGTCGCCAAGTCCAGCGACGCGTCAGCACGGTATTTCCTTCCGCAAAGATAATCTCCCCAACATTGGGATGCTCGACGAGGTCCGTGCCAAACGGCTCGAAGATTTCGTCACCGCTGGCGAGGCGCAGGTCCATATCGGCGGTGAGATGGTCAATTGCATGGGCGCCAATCGGGACGAGGTGTTGAATCGAAATCAGGTTGCCAAGGTCCACCACTTTATTGATGGCTGGCAGCGGGTCTTTTTTCAGCACCCGCCGCACGAGCGCCTCCATCGACGGGCGGAACTCACTGGGCTTGACTCCGAGCGAACGATAAGCCTCGCGCCACGATTCGATGCGCGGATGCGAGGTGATGGCTTCGGACGTCAACTGCCCACAGAGCGCTTTTTCGGCGTCCCGCAAACTGTCCACCAGTTCTTCGGGCGAATCGCCGTTGACGATGTCGTGCGCGATAACCAGTCCGCGGCGATAGGCGGGGAATTTGGCGAATACTTCGGGGGAAACTTTGATGTTGATGCTCATTGGAATCTCAAGAATAACCACGGAGACATCGGGTTTTTTCGGCTTTCTCCGTGGTTCAAAAGGTTTTTTTCGACTAGCTCAAAACTGTGGACATGCGCATGGCATCCCGTCCTGCGTTGAAGGCGACGTAATTTGCCGCCCAAACAATGGGTTTGGAATTGGCTTTCTTGAGCGCGGCAAGCCACATCTCAGGCGGGAACAGGTTGAAGGGCGGCAGGGTGCTGAGGATGCCCATCATCACCACATTGGCAGTGCGTCCGCTGCGGTCACCCAATTCGAGCGCCTTGCCCAAAACGTCCACTTCGACCACATGATATGGGCTGAGGCAGGCATGGATTTGCTCATCGGTCGGGTATTTGTCTTCGGGCAGCCCCTGCGGAACGATCTTTGTCTGAGCCAGAACAACTGTGCCACCGGGCTTGAGCATTTCGAGGAAATCAGGGCGCAGCACTTCGCTCTTTTCCATCACGATCAAGCAGTCCGCAGCGCCGGGTAATAACACCGGGCTGAACACATTTCCGCAGGCGAAGGTGCTGATCACCGGTCCGCCCATCTGTGCCATGCCGTGCGTCTCGCCCTTGATGATATTCTTCTCGTCATATCCTGCCAGGGACGCCAGCTTCGACAGCACACTGCCGAAAAACAGATTGCCCTGTCCACCCACACCACGGATGGCAACCGAAAGCCTCGCGGGGAAATTTTCCTTCGGGATGGCGGGAATGGCACTATCCTGCAGCGGCTCGGCGAACGACGGTGCAGCGGGCAAGTTCAGGTCTTTGACGTCAACTGGCTTGAGGACATTGTACGGGCATGACTGAACACAGGCGGGAGCTGATCCGCCGCAGCCGCTGCACAGGTTGTTGACGACGGGAATCCCGTTTTCGTCGAGTTCGATGCCGGGACAGATCAGGCAGACGTTGCACTTCTTGCAGGCTTCAGGCTCGACGTACACCCGCTGGCTGCTGGCTGGGACTTTCTGTACGCAAACCCCGTCATTGACCACAATGGTGGTGAAAACGCCGTTCGC
>DAOUAS010000026.1:0-4261 GCA_034433295.1 Anaerolineales bacterium
TGATAAAGACTTCAGTAATCTCGGAGGCAAATTCCTTGAAGTATTCAATCGGCGCAGAGAAGAGCAGATTGATTTCGGTGTAATTGAAAAGGGCGACGATGAAAACAATGGCAACCAGAATCAGCGAGCCAATGCTGAGTGTGCGACCCAACTGGTCGAGCCGACGCTGGAGCGGAGTCTCTTCAGTTTCCACACTCTGGAGCATGGTGGCGATGAGACCGAGCTGGGTGGTCATCCCCGTACTGGTTACAACGCCCCGTCCGCGCCCGTAGTTGACCACCGTCCCCATGAAGGCGGTGTTCTTGCGGTCACCAAGCGGGACGTTTTTATCGAGCACCGTCGCGGCGTTCTTTTGCACAGGAAGCGACTCGCCTGTCAGCGAGGCTTCTTCGACCCGCAGGTTGACTGCTTCGAGCAGGCGCAAATCCGCAGGGATGAAGTTACCCGCTTCGAGGAAGACAATGTCGCCCGGCACCAGGTTGTAGGCTGGCACAGACTTTCGCGAGCCGTCGCGCAACACCTGCGCTTCGGGCGCGGCGAGTTTCTTCAAGGCAGCAAGCGCCTGTTCCGCACGTTGCTCCTGAATGATGCCCAGCACCGAGTTCAGGACGACAATCGCCATGATGGCGGCGGCTTCGATGTAATCGCCGAGCAGGGCGGAAATAATCGAAGCCACAATCAACAGAATCACAACGAAGTTGTTGAGTTGTCCCCATAATAAGGAAAGGAAACCTGGACGTGGCGCTTCCTCCAACTGGTTGGGCCCATAATGTCGCAAACGTTTTTCCGCCTCGGCGGAGGTCAGCCCTTCGTCACGCACTTCGAGGTGATGTAAAACCTCTTCCGCTTTCAGCGCGTGCCATTCCTGGTCCTTGGGTTCTTGCGGTGCCATACAAAATCTCCTGAATAGAATTTTTATGATCCAGATTTCGTTGGCGCCTGTTAATTTATGTCGGAAAATTAAAAGGAGGCCACCACAGCCTCCGTGATGGTCTTGCCAACGTTCTTATCAAACGCGCAGGTCGCCGATGGCATGCAAAACATGCCAATGGGATGACGACAACCTGCCCTGTGGGGGAACACAGGCGGCTACTCCCCAAACGTTTTGTAGTGTATCCACGCCCCAGTTCGATGTCAAGAATTATGCGGTGACAAAAGTCTTGTCTTGCAGGTACAATAACACACATGATTAATAAAAAATCCCCCCTTCTATATTTTTGTATTACTTTAATCACCATTGTCCTACTGACTTTTATTGGTCCCGAGGAAAAGTCGCTGGGATCAAACGTGCGGATCGTTTACCTACATGGAGCGTGGGTACTGGCTGCGCAAGTAGCCTTCATCGCCGCTGCGCTGGCTGGACTTTTGGGGCTGGTCTTGCTACGTGAGCTTTTTCACGCGTGGAGCGCAGCCCTCGGGCGCACGGGCATCATCTTCTGGGTGACCTACCTGCCGCTTTCGATGTTCGCCATGCAATCCAACTGGAATGGGCTGTTCCTCGCCGAACCGCGCTTCCGCCTTGCCATGATCTTCGCCGTGACGGGCATCCTGCTCCAGGTGGGCTTGTGGCTCTTCAACATCCCCTGGCTGACGTCGCTTGCCAACATCGCCTACATCATTGCCCTGCGTGCGGTCTTCGCATCCGCTGAAAACATCATGCACCCGCCGCCATCGCCGATCTTCAATTCGGGAAATTATTTCATTATCGGATTCTTCATCGGTTTGAACATCTTCGCCTGGGTCGCGGCGTATTTCCTGACCAGATTCTTTCTTACCCTGAAAACAGACAAATAAAACACCTTGCGCATCCGATTCCAACTCATCGCCTTCCTTTTCCTCCGTACCATCCTAAACACCGCCCACAGGATGGTCTACCCATTCCTGGCCGTCTTCGCCCGCGGACTTGGACTCGATATCTCCTACATGTCCCTGTTGATGACGGCGCGTTCCCTCGTCGGCGCCACCAGCCCGTTCTTTTTTGCTCCACTTTCTGACCGCCGCGGACGTAAATTCGGCATGATGCTCGGCGTTGCCATCTTCTCGCTGGCAATGGGCCTTGTCGCCGTGTATCCATCCTTTTGGACGTTTGCTCTGGGGTTGGTGCTGGCGATCCTCGGCAAGTACATGTTCGACCCTGCGATGCAGGCTTACTTTGGTGACCGCATCCCCTACGCCGAGCGCGGGACCGCGCTGGCAATTACCGAGGTCGCATGGTCGCTGGCTTTCATCGCCGGCGTGCCAACCATGGGATTTCTGATCGCAAAGTTCGGCTGGTCCGCGCCCTTCCCTGTACTGGCGGCGCTTGGACTGCTGGTGCTTCTCGTCATCTGGCGCATCGTCCCGCACGATGACCCGCATCACACGCCGACCAGCAACCCGCTCGCGGGGTATCGTGCGGTCTTTTCCTCGATCCCCGCGCTGGCCGGGATTTCGATTGCCATGTGCGCCAGCGCTGGCAACGAACTGGTGAACGTCATGTTTGGCGTCTGGCTGGAGGATTCGTTCGGGTTGAAAATCGCCGCACTCGCGGGAGCATCTGCTGTGATCGGCATCTCGGAGTTGAGCGGCGAAGGACTGGTCGCATTGACCACCGACCGGCTTGGCAAACCGCTCGCGCTGACCATCGGACTGGTCGGCAACGCTTTGGCAGCAATCTTGCTCCCGTTCATCGGGCGGACTCAGGTTGGGGCGCTGGTCGGGCTGTTCCTGTTCTACATCACTTTCGAATATATCATCGTCAGCCACATCTCGCTGGCAAGTGAACTTGTCCCATCGGCGCGCGCTACGACCCTTTCCCTAAATTTCACAGGTCATTCCATCGGACGCGCCATCGGCGCTTTGCTGGCTGGTTTTATCTATCAACGGTTTGGATTCTTATTCGTCGCGCTGGCGACAGTGATATTCAACCTCATCGGCTTACTGGCGCTAAACATCATGCGAAGAAGCATAAAATATGATCAAACCACCTGAACAAATCGAAACCCAACGCCTTTACCTCCGCAAGCCGCGCATGGAAGACGCGCCCGACGTCTTCGACGGCTGGGCAAGACATCCCGAAGTGACCCGCTTCCTGACCTGGCGTCCGCATGAAAGCGTGAAGCAGACCGAGGAACTGCTCAAGCGTTCCATTGCCAATTGGGACGGCGAAGCCAATTTCCGCTACCTGTTGGAAATCAAAGAGAGCGGCGCATTGGCTGGGATGATCGAACTGCGGCTGGAACGCGAGCCGTTCAAGGTCAGTTTTGGGTACACGGGCGCGTACGCCCAATGGGGCAAGGGCTACATGACCGAAGCCGCGCACGCCTGCATCCAGTGGGCGTTCTCTCAACCAGGCGTGTACCGCGTCTACGCCACCGTGGACGTGGAGAATATTCCGTCACAACGCGTGCTGGAAAAAGCGGGAATGCAGAGAGAAGGCATTTTGCGGCGTGAAAGTCTACACCCCAATCTCAGCCCCGAACCGCGCGATTGCTATATGTATGCGATTGTGAAGCGAATCTGTTGTCCTTGAGCGTTATAATAGCGGCATAGTTTAGTCACCACACCAAAATGGGATGGATATGTCTGACGACAATCGCGCCCTGAAAGTCTTTCTCTGCCATGCCCACAGTGACAAAGACGCTGTGAAGGCTCTTTACGCGCGCCTCAAGCGCGAAGGTGTGGAGGTGTGGCTGGACAAGGAAAAGCTACTCCCTGGCGCGGACTGGGAATTGGAAATCCGCAAGGCTGTGCGCGAAGCAGACGTGGTGGTGGTCTGCCTTTCAAAACAATTCAATCAGGCGGGGTTTCGCCAAAAGGAAGTGAGGATCGCCCTCGACGCCGCGATGGAAAAGCCCGAAGGCGAGATTTTTATCATCCCCGCGCGGCTGGAGGAATGTGACAACCTCGAAAGCCTGAGCAAATGGCATTGGGTGGATTTGTTCGAGAGCGACGGTTTTCAAAGATTGATACTTGCCTTGCGCGTTCGCGCGGATAAAATTGGCGCGACATTGCGCCAGCGTGGACGCGCCACCGTATCCCGTCCAAAAGTCAAAGCGGAACAGGAAGCCGCAAGCGCGAAAGCAAAATTGGAAGCGGAAGAAGTAGAAAAGAACAGGCTTGCCAAAGAACAGGCAGACCGTGAATCCGCTGAAAAAGCTGCCCAGGAAAGGGCGGAAAAAGAAGCTGCCGAGAAAGCCCGCCTTGAAGCCGAAGAGACGGAAAGGCAGAAGCTTGCCGTAGCATCTCAAAAAATCGGGGAGGATGAGACTTCCGAAGTCTC
>DAOUAS010000027.1:0-2791 GCA_034433295.1 Anaerolineales bacterium
CCCAAGCCCACATCGGACATCACTTTCAGGCGCGAAACCGCAGCGGGGACATCGGTGAACAAAGCCAGCGCTTCTTCGACGGTCATGTTCAACACTTGAGAAATATCGAAACCTCGATACTTGATGGCGAGCGTTTCCTTCTTGAAGCGATGTCCACGGCAGGCGGGACAGCGCACCTCGACATCGGGCAGGAAGTGCATCTTGACCGTCAGCGTGCCCGCGCCTTCGCAGCGTTCACAGCGTCCGCCTGGGACGTTGAACGAAAAATGCCGCGCGGTGATTTTGTTTTTCTTGGCTTCGGGCGTGGCGGCAAAGGTCTCGCGAATGGGTGTGAACGTGTCGGAGTAAGTCGCAGCATTCGAGCGCGGAATACGCCCGATGTGTGCCTGGTCGATGGTGATGACCTTGTCGATGTGCTCCCAGCCCGTGATGGAGTCGTGTTCGCCTGGGAGTTCGTTTGCGCTGTTTAGCTTTTGACGCGCCGCCACGTCAAGGATATCGAAGATCAGCGAAGACTTGCCCGAACCTGAGACGCCCGTGACGGCGACCAGCAGCCCAAGCGGAATCTTCACTGTCAGGTCGTGCAGGTTGAATTGGCGTGCCCCGCGAATGGTCAACGCCTTATGGTTGGGTTCGCGGCGATGTTCGGGAATCGGCACGGAGGTTGTCCCCGCAATGAACGCGCCCGTCAGCGAGTTTTGATTCTTCGACACTTCGGCGGGTGTGCCAGCGGCGACGATCTGTCCGCCGTGCTTGCCCGCGCCAGGTCCCACGTCAATGAGGTAGTCGGCGGCTTGAATCATTTCGAGGTCGTGTTCCACCACCAGCACGGTGTTGCCGAGGTCGCGCAATCTCCGCATGACGTTGATCAGCCGCTGCGTGTCGCGGGAGTGCAGACCAATCGTCGGCTCGTCGAGGATGTAAAGCACACCCGTCAGACCAGACCCGAGCAGGGCTGCCAGCCTCAGGCGTTGGGCTTCTCCCGCAGAAAGAGTCGGGGACGACCGCTCAAGGCTCAGGTAGCCGACTCCCACTTCCAGCAGCCGCCCAATCCGCTCGTTCAGGTCATCCAAAATCGGCTGGGCGATGCGCATTTCTTCGGCGGTGAAATGCGGCGGCAGGGATTTGATCCACGAGTCCAAATCGGTAAGCGGGTATTGGGAAATGGTAATTATCGTATCGCCAGCCACGGTGACGGCGCGGCTTTCGGGTTTCAGGCGCGTGCCTTCGCAGTCGAGACAAGGCTGGGTCGTGAAGAGATGCTCCAACTTTTCGAGATAGGCGGCGTTGGTGGCGTGCTCGTTGTAGCGGCGCTGAAGGTTGGTGACCACGCCCTCAAAGCGTCCCTGCGCGTTGGTGGTGGGCGGCTTGACATCGGGATAGTGGCGGCGGAATTGCGGGCTGTCGCTGCCGTACAAAAACAGGTCGCGCTGGATGGGGGTGAAGTCCTTGACAGGTTTGGATGTGTCGAACTCGAAGCCAAAATACACCCCCGCGTTCTTCATTATCTGGCTGTAGTGGTTGCCGTGGAACTCGATCCAGCCGTCAACGGGGAGTTCGGGGATGCTCTTGCTCTCGTCCACGAGACGGCTGACGATGGGTTGGCGCACCACGCCCAATCCCGTGCAGGTCGGGCAGGCTCCCGCAGGTTTGTTGAACGAGAAGTTCGCCATTCCCATTTCGGGAACCGATGCGCCGCAATGCGGGCAGGGATAGGAACCATCGGGGCTTTCGTCTGATTCGTCCTGCCAACTTTCATCGTCGGATTCGTAGGTCGGCGGTGGGACATCCTTCCCACACTGGGGGCAAGGGCGATGACCGAGACGGGCGAAGAGGACTCGCAAATAGGTGAAGACTTCGGTGACGGTTCCAACCGTCGAGCGGGGACTGTGATTCGTCAGGTGCTGATCCACGCTGATGGAGGGTGAC
Source organism: Anaerolineales bacterium (assembly GCA_034433295.1). Lineage (GTDB taxonomy): Bacteria > Chloroflexota > Anaerolineae > Anaerolineales > Villigracilaceae > Villigracilis. Next base: position 1,930 of record DAOUAS010000027.1, read on the forward strand.
AAGCCGACGATGGAATCCACGGGCGGCTTGGCGAGTCCATCTGTGACGATGCCTAGGGACTCGAATAACTGCCGCAGGCTTTCCTTGTGCAGGATGTCGAATGCCAGCGTGGACTTGCCCGACCCCGACAGCCCCGTCATGACGACGAGCTGGTTCTTGGGGATTTCAAGGGTCACATTTTTCAGGTTGTGCAAACACGCGTTGCGAATGATGATGTTGGGGTTCATTTTTCTCCAAATAGGCGCGGTTCTCCGCGGTGTTTTACTTTCATTTTACAACCCTGGTGGGCAATTGGAGGGTTTGGAGAGTTCCCCTTCAACGAAGATTCCCCCGTCTTTCATGCTATGCTTTGGGCGTCGAGAAAATCACATACCCGTCTTTCGATTTTTCAAACAAAGCCAATTGCTTTTCCCTCTCCAACACGATGGGAGTCAGCGGGTTGTAATTCAACACAATTGCTTCCAGCATTGGATTTCGATTTTTCTCGCTCGCGCCGACGTGATAAAAATGTTCGCGAGTCAGGATGGTGAAGCGATAGGCATATTTTTCGATAGCGCCATTCTTGCGATATTGGTTGCTGTGCCAGGTCGAGAGCATGAACTTTGCGGGCGTGGCGCTGAGCATGGAGTAAAGTTCCTGTTCGTCGCTCTCCGACCAGGAGTTGAAATAATCTACATGCCTGCCGATGTACGGCGGGTCGCAATAGATGAAATCATTTTCTTTTGCAGATTCGATGCTCTTGCGAAAATCGGCACAGACAAAAGTCCAGTCGTACTGGCTGACGGCGTCGCTCACATATTTGATTTGGTTCGTGATTTTCGTGATGTAGGCTTTTGCGAACCGCTCAGGCTTGTGACCAAAG
>DAOUAS010000028.1:0-42943 GCA_034433295.1 Anaerolineales bacterium
TCAAACAAATCTGCCCGGCGCTTGAAGTTCCCATCCACCGGGGGAAAGGCGCGCATGTAATCCTCGTGCTCGCCGAACATCCGTGTGACAAAGCCCATCAGCCCGCGCCGCATCTGACCACCGCCCTGTGAGGCGTGACACTCGCTCGCCCTGTGCTTGGCATCCGAAACCGGGCGGACATTCACCCGCACATGCACGGGAAAATAGACCTCTGCCAGTTCCTTCAAGTTGATGTCCCCATTACGCCCCCATTTGGTGGGGTCTTTGCCGAAGATTGGCATGAGCCGTGTCATTACCCGCAGGAACCAGCGCGGGAAGACCTGGAAGTACAACGCCTGCGGCTTGAACGGTTCCCCAACTTCGGGATAGAACGAGTCGTTGTCTGAATTCGCAAAGGCAAACACGGTCGCCTTGTGGATGTGGATGTGGTCGGGATGTTTGTACCCGCCAATCGGGTCGAAGGTCAGCACCACATCGGGTTTGAGGCTGCGGATATACTTCACGACCTTTCCCGCCACCTCCTCCACAGGCGCGTTGATCTGCGCGTCCGGGCGCTGATTATCCTCCATGCCGGGCATACCCGAATCGCGGTAGCCCAGGAAGAAGACTTCCTTCAAGCCAAGCTCCTTCGCGGCGCGCATTAACTCATCGGTGCGCTTCTCGGCGATGTCCTTGAAACCGTTCAAATGCTCCTCGTCCATCATGCCTGCTTCGCCGCGTGTGGCGCAGACATAATACACATCATAGCCTTTGCTGGCATACAAAGCCAGCGTACCGCCCAAGCCAAAAGATTCATCATCGGGATGTGCCAAAACTGCAAGTAAAGTTTTTGTCATAATTTCCTCTTTTTGCATAGACGTTCGACCTCCGCACAAGTTTACCTGATGTGATAAAATCCGCTCATCGAAGGAGCAATGCGAATGATAGTGATTCTGTAGTCGAACCAGTTTTCAGGGCACCACCCGCTGTTAAGCAAGGCGGCGTCAAGTCGCGCTTGCGTACTCCGACAGTATGAACTGTTGGGGAGCGATTTACAGCCGAGGCTTGCCCTCGGTTTTCTTTTTAACTACAGGAGTTCTCATTATGCTTAGCATCCACAATTTATCGAAAAATTTCGGCATCCAGCCTATTCTACAAAATATCAATTTCAATATTAGCGCGGGCGAGCGCATCGGTCTGATCGGTCCGAACGGTTCGGGCAAGACCACGCTCATGCGCATCCTTGCGGGATTCGACCAGCCTGATTCTGGAAAAGTGTCCCCAACAAAGTTGGGATTACGGGTGGGCTATCTTGCCCAGGGAATGGATTTCACACCCGAGCAGACGCTTCGCTTCGCGCTCGGACTTGATTCAACGACCCAAGCCGATCCCGCCATTGAGGTCGAGTCGCTTGCGGTTGAGCTTTCTCGAAACCCAAACGACCCTGATCTCCACGAGCAATATGATAAAGCCCTTGTCAGGCTTGCCAACGTTCAACCTGAAAACATTCTTGCCCCTCTTGGACTTGCTCATCTTCCCCTCGATACCCCTGTCAGCCATCTCAGCGGTGGACAGAAGACTCGCCTCATGCTGGCGCGGGTGTTACTCGAAGAGCCGCACCTGCTTCTGCTTGATGAGCCAACCAACCATCTCGATATCGAAATGCTTGAGTGGCTGGAAGGCTGGTTGAATCGCTTTCCGGGCGCGGTGCTGGTCGTCTCACATGACCGCGTGTTTTTGGATAACACCGTCACATCCATCCTCGAACTCGACCCAACGACGCACACGATCAAATCCTATGCTGGAAACTACAGCGACTACGTTCAACAAAAATTGACCGAGCGTGAAAAACAATTCCATGCCTATCAGGAACAGCAGGAGCAGGTGGCACAGTTGCGGGTCGCGGCGGCTCACATCCGCGGATTGACAAAGATGAAAAAGGGCGGCAAAGCCGATGGCGGCGATAAATTCGCGACGGGTTTCTTCGGCAACCGCGCCACCAAAAACGTGGCGGGACGTGCCAAGCACATCGAGGCACGCATCGAACGCATCCTGACCGAGGAGAAGATCGAGAAGCCGCGCATGTCGTGGAAACTGAAGCTGGACTTCGGCGAGCCTGACCACCACTCAAAAGATGTGCTTGTCACGGAATCTCTCTCGCTTGGCTACACGCCAGAAAATCCCTTGCTGGAAAATCTTAATTTGTTCATCCGCGCGGGGCAGCGGATTGTTCTCACAGGGGCAAACGGCGCGGGCAAGACTTCCTTCCTCCGCACAGTGGTCGGCAGGCTGGCTCCGCTTTCGGGTGGATTCCGCTTGGGCGGGGCAACCAAGCTTGGCTACATGGCGCAGGAGCAGGAACTGCTCGATCCCGCGTTGAACTCCGTCCAGACCATCCAAAGTGTTTCAGCCATGAACGAGACCGAGACGCGCAACTTCCTGCATTACTTTCTCTTCAAAGGTGACGCAGCACTGCGGGCATCAGGAGACTTGTCGTATGGAGAACGCGCCCGCTTGCAACTGGCGACACTGGTGGCGCAGGGCTGTACCTTTCTGATTTTGGACGAACCCATCAACCACCTCGACATTCCCTCGCGGGAGCGGTTCGAGGAGGCGTTGGAAAATTTCAAAGGCACGATCCTCGCCGTGGTCCATGACCGCAGTTTCATCGAGAAGTTTGCCTCGGATGTCTGGCTGGCAAAGGATGGGAAGATTTACAAGCAACAAAGTCGGCTCTGAAAGACAAACTTTCAGAGCCGATTGTCATTTGAGATTCTTGGCGCTGCCGTTAATCTGTAGTCAGTCTCATTATCATCATGTTAATCTTCCATACAAATAAGGATTTTGTCTTCAAGCCCTGTATTTTCTGACGTCGCCACAGTAATGAATGGGAAATTACAGCAACGCGCTTATGCAAGCGCCGTCCAAAAGATCCGCGGAAGTTTCCAAAGATTTGGCTGAGCCGCAAGGTCAACCAGTAACGGCGCCAGCCGCCGCAGTACTTTGCCGCGCGAAATGAAACCGATTGGTTTTGGCATTTCACGGAATTTAGCATACATCACAGTTTTTTGTGGCTTCGAAAACATCAAGGTATTGTGCACAAAACTATTTCCGGACTGAATATCGTAGATACTTGAGCCAGGAAATGCTCCCCAAGGCGTAGTCATCAATACCCAGCTGAGTCCGGCTGAACAATTAACCCCGATTGTTCCATAACGCAGCCGCTCAATCGCCATTTCAACCGCGGCCTTTACTTGATGGTCTTTCATTGAGTTTGGATGAACGGATATTCCCGCTGCAAGAGTACCCCACAGTGTTTCATTGGCGAACGCAACTGCGCGTTCCAAATATTCCGGAACACTGGTTGCGGAAATAACGGCAATGGCAACCACACTGCAAAAAGCTTCTGTTGTGAAACAGGTATCCGCTCGATTCTGGATGTTGATATCTGTAATAATTGTCCAAGGCAGTTCGCCTTCCTTGGGTTCGCCAATTTTTTCGACGGTTGAGTGAGTGTCCAAATAAGACTGATATCGTTGCTGGCTACCCGGGTAGTAGGCAAATCGCAGAGGCGTGCGGGAATAGATTCGCCGTAGGGCATCCATGAAAGCGGCGCGCTGTGACCATTCAGCGTGAACGATAATTACCCGCGGGGTATTGCACGCGCAACTGGCATGGGTTGCCATCCAAGATACTATGCTTTCTGCTTGGTAGTCCAGGTCTTTCTGTCCCCAGATGCCCGGCACGACAATAACCGGCGTAACATTTCCCAACTCGCCATTAACGATCTTTGTCAATAAGGGCTGGCGTTCGGCCTTGCGACGCGCGCCCGCCTCTCCAGGGCCAAAAACAATGGCATCAAAAGTTTTGTCGGAGCCGGTAATAAAGATTTCATCCACATACGGATGCTGACAAAGATACGCCCCTTCATTTGCTCCGCCATAGGCAATTTCCACATACCCCGCGTCAATCAGACAGCGGAACCCCTCCTTGAGCAATGGACCGATGTAATCATTGACCGGGTTCATTTTCAACAGTACAACCTGGTTTTGGACAAAGAGCTTATCAAGAACGTCGGTAACAGGAATTCCCGGAAGGTTTCCGGCTCCTAGAACAAGAGCGACTTTCCCCGATAAAGCAGGCTGGGAATAAGCCAAGGCCTGTGTCTTGGGCAAATCTTCGAGAGTAACCTCCGGCTCCATCCATACATCAACTCGATAACCGCTGAATAGCAATTTATCATACACGGTTTGCGGGAATACCCGGGCGGAAACTCCCTTATTGGTCCGAGTAATTACAGGTCCAGGAATTGTGGGAACGCCAGCCGATTGAATATCCAACAATGCCTTCTTCAAGGATTGCAAATTCCGTAGAACAGAATAAGGACCTGCCATGCATTCCACGCCAATCGCAAAGTCGTCCCTCTCGATTTGCTCCGCAGAAATTACTTGTTCCACCCATCGCTCCGCAAGAGCAGAAAAATCATGGATCATCGTCTCCAAGTAATCCAGACGATTCTTAACCGTTTCTCCAATCCACTTGTCTTTGTGGTTACGAAGTTCCTGTACCAACGTATCCATTTCATCGATTGTTAACGCCGGCATCATTCCATTCGTAGAAGGATAAACAAAGGAGCCGGATGGCGCAGACAGAGTCTGGTTCATGCTAATTTCCTTCCTTTCTGGCGAATTAGTGAACAGAATTTGACAGACACAAAAACTCCAACTCTGAAACAATTGACGCGCAATCCAAGCGCCAATACTTTTAAGCCTGCTCTGGCGCAATAGCGCGGATAATTACGAGAGGCACACCGTCATCTCATAGAAGTTCTACCGCGGCCAGAGTTGATACGCCCTCAAAAGCAGAATACCCCAAAACACAATCACCAAAATCAGCGAAGCCGAAGAGGAGAGCAAATCCTTGAAGGAGGCGGCGGAGGAGCCAAAGAACAGGAACCCGTAAAATATCACGTTCAACCCGATCAGGACGCCGATGATCGTCTTTTGCGTTTTCGCCGCCCAGCGCGGACTGATGATATATCCCATCCAAAGCGGCATAAGACCGAAGAACAAACTGATTAGAACAAGAATTGTTTTTTCGCCCATTATTGCGCTCCAAAAATATTATTTTTCCGCCGCCGCGCGGATGGCAACCAGGGTCACATCGTCGTCCTGCCTTGCGCCATGCTGATGATTGATCAACGCCCCCAGCATATGGTCGCAGACATGCTGGGCGCTATGCCCAGCCAAACCGCCCAGCGTGGTTTTGATGCGTTCCAATCCAAACGACCTGCCTTGCGCATCGCGGCAATCGGTCAAACCGTCGGTGAAGAGGAGCAGAGTGGAACCGTGGGGCAGTTCGAGGGCGCGCTCGTCGAGAGTGACGGTATCCCACAAGCCGAGCGCCATACCGGGGTCATGCGGAATTCGCTCCACCATCCCGTCGGAATACAGGAGCAATGGCGGTTCGTGGCCTGCGCGGGCATAGCTGAACATGCGGGTTTTGACATCCAATATTCCGTACAATACGGTAACAAACTGCGTGGACTTTTGCAAACGCGTAATATGGCGGTTAACATGCTGGAGGGTCTCGCCAGCGTCCATACCGGTATCGGCTTCGGCCATGAGCAGGGCATGGGCGCGCGCCATGAAAATGGCAGAAGGGATTCCCTTATCCGCCACGTCGCCGATCAGCACGCCCACTTTCCCATCTTTGAGCGGGAAAACGTCGTATAAATCTCCGCCCACCTGGCGGGCGGGCAGGATTCTCGCGCCGAAGTCGAAGTCATCCAGTGTGGGAAGTTCGTCGGGCAGGATGCTCAACTGGATGTCCGCCGCAACCTGCAACTCGCGCTCGAGACGTTCCTTCTCGATCAACTGCGCCTGCGCCGCTTTAAGTTCATCGTAGGCGGTCTGTAATTGTTTGTTTTTCTCGGTCAGTTCGTGGAAGGTCTGGGTGTTGGATGCGTCGAGGCGCTGACTGAGGACGCCCACCATGGCGTGTGAAAGCTGGGGATACTTTTTCGTCAGGTCCAAAAATTGGATGCGGCTCATGGAAAGAAGGGTGGACTCTCCGCGCGCACGGACGCTGGCAGTGCGATGTCCGCCGGGGAGGACAAGACTCATTTCCCCGAAATATTCGCCAACCTTGAGCACGTTCAACAACAATTCCTCGGCTTTGCCTTCCGCCATCAACACTTCCAACTGGCCGTGCATGACTACGTAGAAATGTTCGCCGGGATCGCCCTCACGAAAGAGAATTTCCCTGTCGGACAATTCCTTTACGTCGAGAGCGGAAATGATCGTATCCAATTCCTCCGGGGGAAGGTTGGCAAACAGGGGAATCTTCGAGAGCAGGTTGATGGTCATTTCAAGGTCTGGTCAGGTCCATGACTTCCTTGCCCGCCAGTTTGTCCTGAATACGCTGTGTGACCAGGTCCAGATGCCCGGGCTGGTTGACGTAATCCAAATCGTCGGTGCGGATGGTCAGGACGGGGCAGAGGTCGAAGGCGCCAAGCCACTCATCGTAGAAGGAATCCAGCAGGGAGAGATAATCGGTGGAGATGCCCGTTTCCATGTTACGCGCCCTTCTGCGGATGCGATTCATCAGGACATTGACCGGGGCCTTGAGGTAGATCAACAGATCGGGGCGGGGCAGTGAGTTGACGACAACGTCGAAGAGGCGGCGGTAAGCCAGATAGTCGCGTTCGCCCAAATTCCCCATATGATGCAAGGCGCGGGCAAAAATATGCGCGTCTTCGTAGATACTGCGGTCGAGGATGGAGGAACGCGCATCGCGCGAGGCTTCGAGATACTGATCGGCGCGATGCCCAAGGAAGAAGACCTGAAGGTGAAAAGCCCAGGCGCGCATATCGGAATAGAAGTCTGACAGGTAGGGGTTGTCCGCCACGGATTCATAACCCGTCCACCAGCCGAGGCGGGAGCCGATGCGCTCGGTGAGCGTGGTCTTTCCCGCGCCAATATTTCCAGCAACCAGAACCAGATGTTTTGCCATGGTGATTTTATTTTATCACGGCAGAGGGTTGCAGGTATAATCGATGAAAAGGAGCCCAACCACACATGAAAATTCGCGACGCAGCAGGCTGGACGATGTTTATCTTTGGGGCGCTGGCCCTTCTTCTTGGACTGACAGGATTGATCCGCCCCGAAATCTTGCTTTCCATCCTCGGCTTCGAAGTGGTGGAACGCGCACAACGCGCCGCCAGCGATTACACCATCGTCTTCATGACCGCATCGTCCATGGCTTCATTCAACATGGGCGTTTATTATGTGCTTGCGGCTTTAAACGATGTAAAATCATTCTATCGCTGGACTGTCCCCTTCCGCGTGGTGACATTCACCGTATTCACAACGGTGGTATTGATGGGAATCGCGCCCAAGCCCTTCCTTGGCGTGGGAATCTGGGAACTCGCGGGAGCGCTTGCAACTGGAATTGCGCTTGCCAGGGAAGTCAAGAAATAAAAGAGGTCGTCATGAAATCCAGGTGGATCGAGTATAAAGGCAAAAAAATCCTGTATCAGGATTTCGCCAATCTCTTCTTCAATACAAAGGCCATCAAGGCGGAGTTGGAACAGGTTGAATCGATTGTATTGGCCGAACCTGAAGGCACGGTTTTGGTGATTTCAGATTTCACAAACACTGAGATCACCAGCGAGTTGATGCCCATTTTGAACGAAGCCTCCCAGGCGACCAAATCGCACGTCCACAAAACGGCGGTGATCGGCGTTGCGGGAGTAAAGCGCACGCTGGGGGACCTGCTCTCCCGGCTGACCGGTCAATCATTGATGTACTTTACCAATGAAGCCGAAGCAAAAGAGTGGCTTGTAAAATAGGTTTCGAAAACGCTCCCAAGCCGAGAGCGTTTTCGAATCACACAGTCTCCAGCGTGCCTTTCCTCTTTGCCTGTGTCTCGAACCAGGCAAAGAGGAAATAACCCAGCGCGCCGTAGATCAATCCGATACCTGCTTCTTTGATCAGCAGCGGCGAGACTTCGCCCAGACTTGCGCCAGAGATGAGAGTGCGGGAAGCCGCAATTCCACGGGTAAGCGGCAGGACGTTGGAGAGTGCCTGCATCCAGGCGGGCAGTTTCTCAATCGGCACGTTCGCGCCGGAGAAGATGAGCAGGGAAAAATAAACGAAATTGTTGATAAACATCACATTCGCCGTAAGCAGGCTCAGGCATCCCATCAACAATCCCAAACCGCAGGTGCTGACCGTGCTGACGAGAATGGTCAGTCCGAGAGCCGATATATCGGTTCTGGAAAGGTCAAGACCAAGGAGCAGGACACCCCAGGTAAAGGCAATAACCACGCCGATAAAGCCGTCGACGACATGCATGAATGCCCGCCCGAAGAAAAGCACGAATCGGTTGGCCGGAGTCCCAAAAAGATAGGGCAAAGTCCCTTCGTTGCGATCCCCGCCCACACTGAAGGTCACTCCAAAAACCCCGCTCACGGCGGCGATCTGAATCGCATTCCCGATAATGTAAAAATCCGTGTTGTGATTGCCGGACCCATAGGTGCCGAGGAATACAAAGAAGAACATCTGCGCCAGCGGCATAAAGATTTTGGACGCCATGTAGGTAACAGGTCTCAGCCAGGCGAACAAGGCCCGGTATGAGAGCAGAGTCCCCTGCCAGAACAAAATAAAGTTTTTGCCGATGGTATCCATGACCTAATCCACATCCAGGGTGGCATCCACACGGGCCTTGTAGAGCATGACCTTGAATAATTGGCTGGCAATGATCAAATCCACGACGCTGAAGAGCAGCATCATGCCCCAGGCGAAGACGATTTGATCGAAGGGCATCATCGCGGTGGATGTTCCATGCAGGGCAACCGCCGCCCAATACGGCGGGAGCAGGTAACTAATGGGCGTCGTCCAGCCGGGCAGCAGGGCAATCGGGAAAAGGAATCCGCACAGGATGTAAACGGGGAATTCCATCGCATTCTGCCATTGCTGAACACTGCGATACATCACAAAGACCGGTGCGATGGTCAACCCGAAACAGATAAATGCAAATATGCCGAGCAGCAGGGTCGTAAAGAAAAGAAACGGTTGTGTCAGGCTCAACGAGTAGCCAAAGAGAAGAGCCGCCAGCGTATAGGATGCGACCATCGAAAGCAGGGATTGAAACACATGGGCAAGGTTCTTCCCAAATATGATCACGTCGAAGGGAGTTGGCATACCCACCAGCGACTCAAGGGTGCCTGTCCAACGTTCCACGTTGATGGTATTGCCGGAGACAAAGAGCAGGCTGCTCCACAAGCCGGTCAGCCCGCTGCCGACGACAACGAACATGGCAAAATCCGCGCCCTTGTCCTGCAGCATGAACAGGGCAAGGATGGCGATGATCATCGGCTGGAAGATGATTGCGAAGACGACAAAGGCGTCGATGATCTCCATGCGAACGGCCATCTCCGCCACGACCAAAATGGTGCGCCAATATTTGAAGATGTTTGCATAGTTCATGAAGCGCCTCCCACCAGGCGGACATAGGCGTCCTCCAGGGTTGGTTCGCGGACGATGACCCGCCCCACCCGATGACCGTCCAGCACAGACATGATGTCCGGCACCGCTTCGGCGCCGCGCGCAGTCTGAATCAGCAAAATCTGCTTCTGCTCGCGGTCTTCCACGGAGAGCGCATCCACAAAGGACATCGCGCGAATCTTCTCGACCACAGACTCAGACGCGCCAAAGGTCTCCACCTCCACCACCGAAAGGTCGGAGACATGTTTCTTCAATCCGCCGGGGGTGTCCAACGCGATGACCCGCCCCTTGTTGATGATGGCAATGCGGTCGGAGAGCGCGTCCGCTTCAAACATGTAATGTGTGGTCAACAGGATGGTCTTCTTTTGACTTTGCAGGTCGAGGATGACGTTGCGGAAGTCGCGCGCACCGACAGGATCGAGTCCGATGGTGGGTTCATCCAAAAAGAGGATATCCGGGTCATGGAGCAGTGTCCGCGCCACGTGCAAGCGCTGTTTCATACCGCGTGAATAGCCGCCGACTCGCTCGTTGCCGCGTCCCTTCAAACCGACCCTGTCCAACAGGTAGGGGATGCGTTTCTTCGAGACTTCCGGTTCCACGCCGTACAGGCTGGCAAAATATCGCAGGTTATCCTCGCCGGAGAGACGCCAGTACAGTCCGCGTTCGCCGCCGAAGATGAAACCAATCCGCTTACGGACTTCGCCCGCCTGCTTGACTACATCGAAACCGCCCACCCGTGCCGATCCTTTCGACGGAATCAGCAGAGTGGTCAACATCTTGACGGTGGTGGTCTTGCCCGCGCCGTTGGGTCCCAGCAAGCCGAATAGCTCGCCCTGCTGCACGTCGAAGGAAATATCATCCACCGCCGTTACTTCCTTGACGGAACGGCTGAAAACACCGATCTGCGCGCGATAGATACGCTGCAAATGATCAACTTCGATTGCGTTCATTCGATTCCTTTTTGGATGGAAGATGTAAATCGATTGTACACGACCTTACGGGGATATGCAAAAAGACAGCCGCTTTACGGGCGGCTGCGTGATGGTTTCGAATGGAGAATTAGGGGGAAGCGTTTTCGATCAGGTAACTCGTGAAGATGTGCCATCCATTTTTGGTCACATGGTCTTCGGCAACCCCGCCCGGCCATTTGGTTTGAATTTCCGCGAGGCGGTCGTAATATGCCGGAGCCAAAATCCAGACCACGTTATCGCCGGGACAAATTCCACGAGTAAGGGCGGCGGTATCGGCCGGAACGGCGATGATCGCGCGCGGCCAGCCCATGAATCGAATCTCCTCCTGCGAGATGAGGTATTCGTCCGTAATGCCGCAGGCGGCAACTTCATCGGGCAGGGTGTCGAGATAGCGGGCGACATGAACTTCGGGACGGGTGATGTCTTCGTTGGTCACTTCAGCAAGGTAGATTCTCCAATCCAGCATCCCCAACTGCCACAGGAAAACAGTCGCGCCGACAAGCAACAGGGGGATGAGAGGTTTCAATGAAAGTCTTTCGAATATGTTGAAGAACTCGTCCATCACCAATGCAATCATCAGGGCGGCAAGCGGAATGATTCCAACCAGCCGGCACCAGGTGGGGGCGTTGTCGGTCAGGATACTGCCGGTGACAAGAATGAATACAAAAGAGGAAACGAGGAAAAGGAATTCCGGTTTTTTCCAGCGGCACAGACTCATGCCGAATCCCAGGGGCAAAAGCGGCGAAGCAAAGGAATTGAACATGGGATGCGGATAGGAGAATTGGGCGCTGCGGTCGGTATAATAATTGAACAACAGCACGGAGCGCTTGATTTGCTCCCAGAGAACGAGCCAGAATGAATCGACTTCATAGGTAAATTTTAGATGCGCTGTCACGCCGGGATTGGTGATCAACACCTCGCGTGAACGCTGCATGTAAACAGACCAGTCGGTGATGAAATAGGCCAGATTGGGTCCCAATGTCACCAGCAGTCCAAGCGCCATCCAGACCAATCCACCGTGGTTGTCGGCGATCCATTTGCGCTTCAAGAACCAGGCACTGGCCAGCCCAATGCCGATCAACGGAATGATGGCGCGGCCAGAAGGATAGGATACCAGCGTAAAACCGGTAAATATCCCGGCAACGGCGAAGGAAACCCAGCGTCTCCCCTTCAAACCATCCACAAAGAAGTAGAGTCCAAAGAAACCGAGGAACCACGGGTCCATGTAGCTGGTGATTCTGGAAAAGTTGATATGGGCCGGATTGATGGTCACCAGCACAGCGGTGAGAAGCGCGAGACGATGGCGGTCGAACAATCTCCAGACAAACAGGTAGATTCCCAGGACGTTCAGCGTCCCCATGGCAACCGTGGCAAAATACAAACCGAACAGGTTGTTGCCGGCGACAGCCATGCCCGCCATGTAGGGGATAAATGTGATACGCGGCATGTAGTACCAGCCGGTGCCAAAGATGTTCTGTTCCACACCCAGCAGATAATCGCGGGCGCCGATACCCACGGAGGCCATGTCGGTACTGAGATCGAGCGGTACATCGTAGAGGCGGTAAACTCTCAAAACAAAAGCCAGCGCCAGCAGGGATGCCAGCATCAAGGCGTGGTGCCAGCGGAAGGGCGGGGATTCATCCCGTTCCGTCGGATTGACCGAATGTCGTTTCACAAAAAGGGACAGCAGGAAAACCGCCAGACCCAATAACCACAGCCAGCGCACCAATCCGTTCTCACCCATCACAACATATATCAAAATGGCGCCGATGGTCAGGAAAACACCGGCGATATGAATCGGGCTGCCCATCACCGGCTGCGGAGTACCTGCGTCGGACAGGACTCCTTTCGGGGAGGTGTTTTCACGGAAGACGGTGGCCGCAGTCCAAAGCAGGGCGGCAGATACAAAGATAATGGAGGCCACCCCAAGGCGCAAACTCTCAGATTGGATATACAGCGCTTCGATCTGTAGCCGCAAGCCGACGCCCGACCATTGATCCAGAAAAGTCTGGGCGAAAAAGGCCAGCCCCATCGCCACAAAAGGCAAAAGGATGGAGACAACCATCCTGGGAGTGACCTCCGGGAAGGTAAACGATTTGATTCCCTCATACCACTCTGCGAGATTTGCAAACATGCCCCGCTTTGGTTTTGCAGACGGCATTTGTTGGATTCGATCCGAAACGGCAACCGGCGGGGGGGGCGCCATTCTTTCGAACGAAAATCCTTTCGAAATTTTCAGCAGCGCTTTTCGAGAGGAAAGCCAGACCAAAGCCCCAATGAAAACAAAAAGACCGATTATGCCAATGAGTTTCAAGATTGTCGGCAATTGATTGGACGTTTCATCCGGGCTGGGTTGAGGCGGCTGGACACCCACCAGGTAGAACGTCATGGTGTAATTGAACTTGGGCATGAAGCGTTCGTCCAAAATTCCATTCGGCCAGCGAGCGCGGATCGCATCGAGGCGTCCGATGTATTCGGGAGAAATCGCCCAGACAATGGACGACCCGGCGCACTTATCCAACTCCGAGTCGGGTGCGTCGGGCGCGATATCCACAAGTTTGCGCGGCCACGCTAGGAACGAAGTCTCGCGGACAGATAACGGCGGATTGGTAATCCCGCAGGCGGTTACATCTTCGGGCAGACGTCCAATGTAGCGCCCTGTGAGAGTGGATGGGGAACCGCTTTCCTTGACAAACCGGTAGTACTGATTCCAATCCAGCGACCCAACCATGACCAGGAAAAGGACGATGAATGAAACGACGAGTCCGGTTCCATAGGAACCTAGGACCTTTTTACCGAGTTCCAGCGTTTGCTCAAAGACAAAAGCAATCAGCAGGGCCGCCGCAGGAATAATGCCCACCAGCCGCGGCCAGAAGGGCGCGTCGATGGTGAGAATGCTCCCCAAAACCATGATCATCGTCAGCCAGATGAGGACGAAGGCCGTGCCGGCTTGTTTCCAGCGGCGGATGGCGAATCCCAGCCCCAGCAGAATCAACGGCGAGAGGAGTGAATTGAACATCGGGTGGGGATAACTGAATTGGGAACTGGTGTCGCTTGCCTGATTGAACATCAACAAAGACAGTTTGATCTGGGTCAATAAAACGGTCAGCGCCGAATCCGTGTTGTATTTATTCAGTAGATGCGCCATCACGCCCGGGGAGAAGATGTAAACCTCCCAACTGCGTTGGGAAAACACCGCCAAATTCATGACGTAGTACACAAGAGCGGGTCCCATGGCAACTACAATTCCAACAATCAGCAGAACGAATCCCCGCAGGTTTTGGGTGATCCATTGCCGGTGGAAGACAAGCGCGTACAACACAAAAACGATCAGGATAAATGGCAGTGCCCGTCCGGAGGTGTACATAAGCAGGCTGAAGCCAATACAAACTCCGGCCAGCCCAAAGGAGGTGGACCGGCGCGACTTGAAGCCATCTATCAACAGGAAGATGGCCAGATTCGAGAGCGGCCACGGCTCCATGTTGAAGATACGTGAGAAGTGAATGTGAACAACATTGATCGCAACCAGCGTGGTTGTGAACGCGGCTAAACGATGACTGTCGAACAGCCGCCAGGTCAGCAAATAGACGGCAAACAGGCTGAACGTCCCGCCGATGACGGCCGCCATCTGCAAGCCGAAGATGTTATTGCCAAAGACAGCCATTGTCAGGAAGGCGGGCAAAAAGCCGATGGTGGGGGTGGCCGTCCAGCCGAAACCGAAGATGTCCTGTTTTGTCCCCAGGAGAAAATCCCTGGCAATCCATCCATGCGAGGCCATATCGCCGTGAAAATCGTCGGGGATGGTGGCGATCTGGTAGAAGCGCAGCCAGAATCCAACCAGCAGGATCAGTCCCAACACGAGCCAGTTGTACCATGCAAAACGGGGTGACTCTTCCGCCTGCGGATGTGAAACCTTGCCGGGGAGTTGCGAAAGGATGAAACATACCAGCCCCGCGCCCCACAAGATCCGCACGAAACCGTTTTCGCCGCTCATCAGGAATGAGACCACATAGATGAGGTAGATAATGATTCCCGCAGACAGAAACAAATAACGAAAGGGCGTATACCGGGTGTCACCAGCGTCCGAAGCCTGAATCGGGGTGGCTGTTGGTTCGCTCGAACGCATGGGGGGCGCAGTGAAAAACCAAACCAGAATGGCGATCAGGTAGATTCCCGCGCCAAGCCATAGGCGGTTGGACTCGGGCATAAACACCATCAATTCCCAATTTCGGAATATGCCCACCCCGATTGTGGAATCGAAGACGCCCTGGGCAATATAGGCGATCAACAATCCCAACACGGGACCAAAAGCGGGCTTGACCCTGTCGAACGTCAATTCCGGGAGGGACAAGGTGCCCAGCGCTTCATACCAGCCTGTGATCGGATTCTCCGGCCGCGCCGGTTTTTCCGCCCCGACAACGGATTCGGAAAATGCGGTGCTGCTCCTGATGATATCCAGCGCCTGATGCGATCCATCCTGCCCTTTGGGTTCGGTTGGAAGGGATGCAACCACCGCATCGCGCGCATCGCGGCGCGACATCGAACTCGAACGCCTTGTAAAGAAGTAATAAAGCATGGAGACCAGCGAAACCACGCCCAGAACAAGACTGGTCATGAGCCAAAGCGGAACTTCCGCCGGTGAGGCGGGCTTCGAGGACGGTTGTTGACCGGACCTGGATTTGGTTTCTTCGGCTGATGGGGTCTGTTTCATGCAAAATCGCTCCGTAACTGATTCAGTCCATGTGCTGGGGTTCTATTTTACGACTTCGAAAATGGTGGTCGTGTTGGGCGTGTTGTCGCCAAAGGCGACGCGCAGGTCTCCGCGCTCGACCATTTTCCGGAATTTGTCGAGCCCATTGGAGTCGTAATATACCCGTTCGAGATTGCCGAGGACAATGTATCGAACCTGGTGTTTTTCCAAAAACCGTTCAGCCGCGCGAATATCCGCTGTATTGTAGAAGTTATCGACTTCCTCGATGAGCCTGTCCACGATTGCGCCGTCGAGCAGGGAATTGTGCTGGCGGACGTGCCAACTCCAGCCGACGACGGAGGGAAGTCCCGTGTGAATTGCAAAGCGCGATCCCCAGCGGTATTCCTCTGTATGCCCTTCCACGAAAATCGGCGAACCTTTCGCCTGATCCTGCATGAATTGAATTGCCGGATGATCGTGCCCGAGGTTGATGGGACGGTTTTCATCGTTGTAGATGGCCGGATTCATGGTATCTGCCTCGCCCAGCATAAAGGCGGAACCGTCCAGTGTATGCGGCGGGTTTTGAATGTTCGGCCAACGGTCGGTTACTTTCTTGTTGGTGGCAATCAGTGGATAACTGGCGGCTGACAGAACCAGAAGTCCCAGTGCAACGCTCCATGCAATCTGGGCAGGGAAGGACCAGCGCCACATTCTGCCCAGCGTTTCGATCAAGGCCAGGCTGAGCGCCCAGCCGAAAATGAACCAGGCCTGGTTGTAGAAACGGAAGACCGTGTTCGAGCGTCCGGCGTCGCCTTTGAGAACAAACACATCCACGAAGAGCGTGACGAAAAGCCCGGCTCCGAACAGAATCCACATGACCTTTTGAAGCAGGGGCATTTCGTGTTTCGCCAGAATGAGGAAGGCTATTCCAATCAGGAGCGGGATGCCAAAGGTCAACGTTTGATAGTCGGACACCCAAAGGATGGCCAGGAGGTAGCCGACCGCCGTCACTGCCAGATACCAGCGCAAATAGTCCCATTTGAAAACGTCCGCGAAACGTTCCCTGGCTCTGGCAAACCAGTTTCGGAATCCCGTCGCAAAGTCTGGCGTAAGATCGCGCGCCAAAAGGGTAATCATGACAAAGAAGGGCAGTCCAAAAACGAACAGATAATCCACGAGAGGTGTGCGGCGTCCATGCCAGAGTTCGAGAGAGACATACTCGGTCTTGAACCAGTCGCCAAAGACTCTGTAGAAAAGAACTGCCAACCCGACAAATAGCGCTTCATAAATGACAATTGCCTGTAGGGTATGCTTTGTGGAATCCGTCTTTGAACGCCAGACGTTCCAGATGATAGCCAGCGCGCCCAACCCAACGAATGTGGGGAAGTCCCACGTGTGCGCCGCGCGGAAGACGCCAAAAATCAACGCGGCGGCGAGCAGACCGGGGATGCGTTCCACCCACTTGAGGCGGGAGACGGGCCAGAGTAACAGATGCAGTATCCAGCCGAAGACGAGTCCATAAATCGGCATGACCAGCATGTGTGGATGCAGGTCCGCATAAAGGAAGGTGAAGTAAGGGAACTCCGCAATGGGCGTATCCGGTCCCTGATTCAGGATGGGGCGCGAAGCCTCGAAGTACCAGCGTCCGTTGTTTCCCGGCAGGAGGGTTTCCCCGCTTAGCACGCGAACAGTTCCGCCTATGACCGCTCCTGCGTGTTCGATGACAGACGCATTGGGGTTGGACCCGACGATGGAGGCTTCGGGCAGGTAACGCCACAAAATAACGACCTGATACAGATTCCCCAGGAACAATATGGCTATCAGGGCAATCATGCCCGCAAAATATGGCCGATTCTTGATAAAACCATTCCGACTGAAAAACGAGGGACGGCTCTCCAAAACGGCTTTTTCATCCACTGTGGAATGACGCAATCCGGCCGCCATGTTGAACGCAACCGAGAACACCCCGACACCAGTCATGGCAAACCAACTGGGCAGGATCAGGTTGTAGGCAATGGCGGGAAGGATGCCCAGCAGTTTGGTGGGAATGGCGGCAATGATGTAGCCGTAGTAATAGTAGTTGATGTAATGCCCGCCAAACCAGGGATGTTCAGGCGGGAAATAAACCGCCCGCAAAACCGCATTGAAAAAGGCAAAGTCCATTGGCTTTTCGCCGCCCAACCACGGGTGCCACAGGTCGGGGTTGCCAAGGCGAATGGACAGGCTGACAAGGAAGAGCGCCAGGAAGACCCCCTCTGTCCAGAGGATGTGCCTCCACTGTGCATGAAAATACGTGGCGAGTTGATCCCGCTGACGATAAGCCACAACCGCGCTGAGAGTCAGGACAAACCCAATATACAGCCAGATGGAGGATTGCGAGAAGGTCAGGACTTTGAAACTGCCCAGGATCCACGCCATCCAGGCGACGGTCAGCAGGGAGGCCATCCGCATCAATGGGTAGCCCCGGTCTGGCAACCACTTGAAGACGAGGAAGACCAGCGGGAAGGCAGACAATCCCAACAGGAAGAGGAAAAGGTACCAGACGATTCCGCCTGCAACTTGGTTGACATTCAACAGCGAATTCCTGTCGAAGGCCGCAGACCAGCTTCCGCTGTTGCGCTGCGCTTCGAGCCGATCTTCGGGGAGGCGCATGGCGGTGGGCGCTTTTGTATATGCCAGCGGGGTTTGAAAGAAGACTTCGCTCAAATCCACTTCGTTAAGCAGGGACCTGACTTTTTCCGCCGAGAAGTCCTGCGATTTTTTGAAGATCATCACCTTGGGATGGTCGTACACGGTGAATGATTCATCCGCCCATTGGTCGTGAAAGGAGATAAAGCCCAACGTGGGTGGACTCTCGAAGGCGGCAATCAACTCGAAGCCAAGCGGACTCTTGAATGGAGGGCGAAGTCCATAGGCTTTGTTCTCGAGGTCATCGCCACTACATTCGCAATCGAACAAAGCCTGGTAATACTTCAAGGTCAACGGATAGCGCATGGGCAGGCGGGGCATGGCGTCGTAGGCCCGGTTGGATGGGATGACAATGTAATTGCTTGCCTCCAGAATCCTGATCATGTTCTCGCGTTTTTCCGGCGTGTCGGGTTCGTAGAGTTCGAGGTTCAGGGGGGTATAAATTCCACCCTGGACATCGTACCGGTTTATGTTCAATGGCAGTGCGTCATCCCACGAGGTTTCGAGGGTAAACGAATCGCCAAGAACACGGAGCGGCGCGCCCTCGATAATCTCATAACGCACTTGATAAGTCTGCGCGCCATAGAGTTGAACGGGGGGAAAAATGAAAGTCGGCGCAAGTCGCATTCCCGGCTCGGTAAATGAAAGAGTTTGTGAAGTCTCCGCCAAAGGTCCTGTGCCATCGCCCTCTTTGAAGATGCTTAACTTGAGCGTGGCGCTGGCAGGCACGAACACCTGCCGGAAGCCATCGATTTGCAGGCGGTTCAAGGTCAAAGGTTGCTGCGGCGTCAGGGGGATCGAGCCTTCGACCATTCCAGATTGGGACTGTAAATTCAGGTCAACCGGCAGGGACGGGCGGTTTTCATCAACGTGTTTCAATGTAATATTCGAGATGGAAAACTGACTGCTGCCCTGTATGCGGTAATGGAAATAATAGGTTTGCCCCGCGTTCAGGTCGACATCGCCGAAGGAAATTTTTTGTTGTTCGTTGACATCGTTGTCATCCACCGCGAACCTGCCATCGGTGACGAAGTCGTTCCCCTCCTGGTCGCGGGTTAATTTGAAATAGAAACCCACGCCGACCTGACGGACATCGGTGGTGGTGACCTGTGAAACGGTCCCATATTGCCTGACGTAAATGTTGGCGGAGGCCGAATATCCTGTTTCGATGATGTGGCGGTTGGCCACCGCCACGGGATAGGAGCGGCTGCCGGAAGGAGATTCCACGATCACATTGAACGGCGCGGAAATGTTTTCAAGCATCCACTCCGAGGCGGCAATGCGCGTCATCGGGCGATTGTAGATGCGGGTGAAGGCAAAGGCATAGGCATACGTCCCGGCCAGCACAAGGATGGGAAGCAGAATACCGGCCGCGCCTTTCCAGGTCAGCCTCCAGTCGGATAAATTCAAAGCGGACTTGAATCCATTAACAAGCCAGCGTTGGCGGCTTGCGCGGGTCCGATCATACAGTTCAACCAAAGCCCAGGCGGCAAACAAAATGAGGAAAGGATAGATTGGCACAAAGTAACGCATGTAACGCCAAAACTGCGCGTTCTGCCAGAGGAAATATCCGCCAACCCAGACGAGCGGAAGGAGATGTTTGCTCCAATCGCCACCCCAGGTGCGTTTGAAGGCCCATCCCAGTCCCAGCCACGCGGCCAGCCCAAGCGGGATTCCCATGCCCCAAACCACCATGTTAATCCAGGCATATGTGACGGGACGATTCGTCCAATGGGTATTGGGCGGCCAGTCGGAATTTCCCGCCACTTGATTAACAACCTCCCTGATGACTCGCAGCCATTCTTCGTTGAATCCCACATTCCAAAATTTGGGTCCCGCAAAGGCATAAGGCTGGAAGACGCGAAACGCAAGGGCGGTGGCAATCGCCGCAAGCAGCCATCCAATAACGGTAACGATCAGCGCGGTGGAAAAAGCGGGTCTTTTCCAATCCACAACCAGGCGCGCCAGCCCGGCCAGCCCGATGATCCCAAAGACGGGCAGGGTGTTGACCTTGCAGGCGCCAGCCAATCCGATGAAAAAGCCGAACAATGCAAAATGAACCAAGTTCGACCAGGTCATCCTGTTTTGCGGAAGGTGAACAGGGATTGCCCGAAGCCCAAAATAAAAACCAGCCAGAACAAAGACGGTGGAAAATGAATCCACAGTGAAATAGTGCGAGAGTTGAATCTGGAGAACGGCTGCCGCGCCCAAGGCCGCCGCGATCAAGCCTACGCGCCTGTCATACAGATGTTTTGCCAGAACATAGAGCATCCATACTGAAAGCAAATCGAAGATACCCGACATGGCCCGCCCTGCCAGCGTGACCGCGTCGTAATCGGACATACCCACCCAGTTTGCGATCATCCGGGTAAAAAACAGCGGAAACATGCCGTATGTATAGGAACCAAAGCGCAGGGGATTGAGCGGACTGTTGGCAGTGTCGAAATATTGGGCAGCGCTATTTACATCTTTTATCTGCCCGATAACCATCGAGATATAGCGTTCGTCGGGATGCTGGTGCTGTCCTTCATCCCAGTTCAAACCGGTAAATCGGAAATACGCCCCAATCAGCAGGACAAATGCCAGAATAACGCCCGCCTTCCACGATGCCTTCTCCGCCGGATGCGCCGGGCCTTCCGCGTTTTCCTTCTCAATCGCTGGAGCAGAGGATTTTCCCGATGTGACCTCGCCGGTTTGTGGTGAACCCCTCTGTAATATGGACTGGTCCAAACCCCAGACCTTGCTCAACTCCTCCACTGATTTGTATGGACGCAGGGAGATGATCCGCCTTGCAAGGCGGGGGGAAATCTGTAATTTCTGAACCAGCGCTTCCTCGTCGGCGGTATTCAGGTCAGTGAGCGAAACGGTTTTTTCGGTCATAAATCATGCCTTAAGTGAATTGTATTTGTATTTTTGGGGAGTAAAGCAAATTGTATTGTTTAGGCAATTTTCTTAGTATATCAGCAATTCTTATTTTTTAATCCGCGCCGCAGCGGATATCAAGGATACTGCAAAGTCGGGGAATTCTTAAAGAAGTTCATACGAATCTTCGAATATCCAAAACAAACACGGGAAAATTCGTGAAGTTCCCCATTCGCGGCACAAGCAAAACTTGCAAACACAAAACCGCAGGTTCGTTGCCTGCGGTTTTCATGTTCAAGTTTACAGTCTAATCGTCATCCCCGTCTTCGCCATCTTCAAAGCCATTTTCATGACATGCGATACAGTTGGATCGATACACGGTGGATGGATGACACTGGCGACAGGTCGCTCCGCCGTGAGTGATTCCACTCCCGCCTTCTTCCGCCCTGGGTTCGGGATGCCGCAAATTGAACGTCGCCTGATTCCAGTTGGAGGTATTGTGGCACGAAGCGCAGTCTCCGCCAAAGGCTCCGATGTGGAAATCCGGGTCGGCATGACAGGAAACGCAGGCCGCATTCAAGCCTTTGAACTGTCCGCCCATGTGGCATTTCTCGCAAGTCACCCCCACATGCGCGCCGGTCAATGGGAATTGAGATCGATTGTGGTCGAAGGTCGCGCCTTCCCAATCGTCCGGCGTGTGACAGCCACCGCAGTCTGTACCAAACTCGCCGTTATGTTCGTCGTCCTGCTGGTGACAGGAATAGCAGTCCGTGGGTGTGCCTTTGAAAATGTTGTCCACATGGCATTGTTCACAACGAGCTTCGGCATGTTCGCCTTCGAGTTTGAATGCCGCGAGATTGTGGTCGAACTTCGCGGGCTTCCAGCCGTCGGGTGAGTGACAGGCCGCGCAGTCCTGCCCGAAGCGGCCGTCGTGGTTGTCGTCCGCTCGATGACACGAAAAACAATCCTGCGGCGCAGACTGCAAATCCGTAACAGTGCGCGCATCGAGATGACATTTCGTGCAAGGCAATCCCGCATGGTTGCCCTTCAATTGAAATACAAAAACGGAATGATTGAAGTCATCACCAAACCTGTCCACGCCATCGTGACAGGCGAGGCAGTCCGTCCCAAAGGATAGGACATGCGTCTGGGTAAAGACAATATCCGCCTGGCGATGACAATCATCACAGGTTTGCGGCGAGAAGGTTTTGATATCCTCATGATGGCAATCTTTACAACTGAACGCTTCGCGCGTCGCCGTCAACTGGTGACCTTTCAACGAGAACCCCAATGTTTCATGCGGGAAAGTGTTCTCCCCCATTTCGGTCAGCGAGGCGGTTTTGCCGCGATGCTCCGGGTGACAATCGTAACAGGCGAGAGGTCCCGAAGTTTTTTGCTGAATCGCGCCATGCAGCTTCGCCACATCGAACATTTGCGCCGCAATGTCGGTGTGACAGGCCCCGCAACGATCGGCCATGGTTTCCCGTCCGAGCGGAAAAACATGACAAGCCGAACATGCGGTGATCTCCGCGTGCGAGGTCACGCCGCCATAATTGTCGCCTGTCTGGGCATTCAAAGCGCCCGCCGAAAACATCTGTCCGCCGCTGAAAAGGGCAAAACCCAGAATCGCACAGGAGGTAAGAAAGGCCGAAACGATTCCTGTGACCGTGAGACATCCAAGCCTGTTGGTTTGCATGGCGTCACCTATTTGAGGAACGTGGCATAGTACAGCGCCCCGCCGATGTGGACAAAGGCCGTCACGAACAACACCATGCCAATCGGGATGTGAACCGCATGCCAAAGAGACATCAACCGCCGCGCTTGCCTGAGCGCGGATTCCGACAGCGCGCCTTCGATCTCAAGCCCGTCCAGTGTGCGCGGGATACGGGTGAAAATATAACGCCCGATGAACCCGCTGACGACGATGATGACCGTGAACAGGGTGGTCACGCCCGCGATGCCGTTGAACTTCCATGAGGTGTGAAGCAAAACCATGTAGGGTCCGACCAGCCCGGTGAAAATGTGAAATTGCAGCCAAGTGGACATCCTGCCCCAACGCGCGCTGCGAGTCCGCTTGCGAAGGCTGTAAAGGGTCTCGGTCATCAGCATCAGGATAAAGCCAAAGATGCCTATCGAATGTCCGAATAATTCGCCCGCCGAAGGAATTTCCCGCGTGAACACAATCACCGCCGCGTATAAGCCTGTGATCAAAATCCCCGCAAAGAAAGCCAGCCAGAGTTCCCTGCCGCTACGAAGCATATTGTATTCTCCTGTTGTTTCGTCCTGAGCAAGTCGAAGGACGCGCTTCGACTGCGCTCAACTCGGTGTTTTTTACAAAGCAGCCTGTTTTCTCCAACCCAGCCAAAAGTCCGCAATTAGATTGGCGATTGGCGCTTTGGGCATCATCAACTTTTCACGGATGGATGAAATGTCCGCGCCGCCCTCGATCATCTTTTGCAAAGGCCAGGATAAAGTCTGATCGCCCATCACCACCGCGCCAAGCAGGGTCTTTTCTCCAATTAACAGCCGCAGGCAATTCACATCGAACCCGCCCTGAGCCACAATCGCATCGGGCAGGTTACGCCAGGTCTCGCTGTCGCCCCGCGCAATACCGACGATGTCTTCATCGTACCCGTGCCCCACCGCGCCAATAATGGTGGTGGTCAGGCCAGCCAGGCGGGTGACATTGAACGGCGGAGTTTTCGAATATGCGACTCTGCGTCCCGCCATGTTCATCCCCGCCACCCGACCCTGCTCCCGGGCCGGGTTCCAAAGACTATCGAGCACAGCCCGCCCCGACAGCGGATCGAAAACCTGCGCCACATCGCCCGCCGCAAAGATATCGGGGTCGTTCGTCTGCAAATGTTCGTTTGCCAAAATTCCCCGGTCAAGATCAAGCCCAATGTCCCGCGCCAGTTCAAGGCGCGGACGAATGCCAATCGCATAAGCCAGTAGTTCGCATTTAATCGTATGCCCGTTTTTGAGTCGCACCGCCGTCACGCGATTGTTTTTACCGATGATTTCCTGCAATTCGGCATGGAAATGCAACTCCACCCCGGCAGATTGCAAATGCCCATGCACCGTTTTGGATTCGCGTTCGTCCAGAACATTGCTCCAGTAGCGATCGCCGCGCAAAAGATAATGGACCCTCATCCTGTGCGCGTGAAGTCCCTCAACCAATTCGAGCGCGGTGATTCCACCGCCGATCACTACAGCAGTTTTCCCACGCTTTACAAGGCCGAGGATGTTTTTCGCGTCGGCAAAATGATCCAGTTTGACCACACCCTCAAGTCCGGCTCCAGGAACATCCAACGGCATGGCGCTTGCTCCGACTGCAATCAACAACTTGTCGTAAGCCAGTCGTGACTTTCCATCGATTTCCAGCGCATGTTCCGCGCATAAAATCCGCATCACGCGCCCGTTGAGGAATTTGAAATTCAACTTTTTATAATCATCCTGTTTGCGCGGATACAACGCTTTGTCAGAGAGTTCGCCTGTCAGATAGTAGGCCAGCCCCGGGCGGGAGTAATATCCATACGGGTCTTCGCTGACCATTACAATCTCCCCTGCTGAATCCACGGAGCGGATTGCCTCCATCGCGGCATAGCCCGCCACGCCCGAACCGATGATGACGTATCTCATCCATCCCTCTGCTCGAACAGATCGGTTTGGGCAAAACGCAACACCCCGCGTGGACAACGCGTCACGCACTCGCCGCAGGTCAGGCATCGGCTGTTATTGATCGCCTCATCGCGCCAGACATGCGCGCGGACATCGATCTCGATCGGGCAGTTAAACGAACAAATCCCGCACTGCACACAACGCATGGGATCTGAAACCACATGTCCCGAATACAGGACGGCATGGCGGGCGACATCTCGTTTGAACAGACTCGGTAGTGACAAAAAACGCCTCTGTTTATCAGTCGTTGAAGTTTCCAAAAAAGTTACGAGTTGAAATTTATTGTAGGCAGTTTCTCCCGATGAAGATAGTAACAAATGTCATACATTGCGTTCTTAAAGAAAAACAGGACTATCTCACGACAGTCCTGTCTGGTCGCAAAACTTTAGCCGTCGGGCGCAGTCTTACGGGAGCGGGACGACATTGGCGGCTTGCAAGCCCTTGGGTCCGTTTTCGATGGAGAATTCCACCTTTTGTTCGGCTTCGAGTTTACGATAGCCCTCGCTCTGAATGGCAGAAAAGTGAACGAACACATCCTCACCACCATCGCGCCCAATGAAGCCGTAGCCCTTGGTCGCATTGAACCACTTGACGGTTCCAACAAAACGTTCTGACATCTTTCATGCTCCTGCTGAAAAAATTATGCCCATTCATCTTCACGCTTTCAAAGGCGAACGGGTCACGTTCATGCAAGATTATCATAGCGATTTATCCATGTCAAGATTTTAAGATTCGCGTTCATGCCCGAGGCAAGTCCGGGAAAATCTCGACGCGAATCAGAAGGTGTTTTTCCATGTAATTACCATCCCTCTTCTTCAGGCCGGATGACCACACGAAAGCCGACATCGTTCGCGCGGTCATCCGGCGGATAAGAGTATCGATGGGAAACACGCGCTCCGTACTGGTAATATTTCCATGAGCCTCCGCGCAAAGCCAGTTCCCGGTGTTGCTTATCATAAAAATTAGCCTGCCACTCCCAAACATTCCCGGCCATGTCCATCACCCTGTATGGAAAACTTGTGCCTCGCGGGTAAATATTTACCCCGGTAGTATGACCAATGTTTTCATTCACATTTGCGCGGCGGGAAATTTCCTTTTCGTCCCTGGTAGTCCACCCTTTTTCATCCCATGGATAGCGGGTTTCAGGGATTTCCCCGCCGGCTGCTGTTACCCATTCGAGTTCCAGTGGAAGGCGGATTTGTATGGGGCGAAGCCCCTTGTTTGCCGCCTCTTCAAAGCTTCCCTTCCATGAATGAAAAAGCCACTTGCAATAAGCGTTCGCCTCATACCACGTCACCCCCACCACGGGGCGATCCGGGCTGGCAATTCCAAAATCGGCGTCATTCCAACGAACAGGGGTATGCGAAAGACCTGTCGACCTGCTTTGCAGCCAATTCAACCCCTCCCTTTCCCACTGACCGATTTGGATGAAGTCTTCGTTGAATTTGGGAAAATCCGTCCAGATCGTTTCATCCAGATCGCCAGAATCCAGGAAACGTTTATATTGGGCGTTCGTAACAGGATATTTGCCAATATAAAATGAATAAGGAACCGCCCTGGCAACGATTTTTTGAAAAATATAAAACTCGGGGATTTTCGTTGTTTTCTTTGCTGAACCCGATGAAGTTACGCCTAATTCGACAGCCCGCGCACTCAAAGACTGAAGCAACTTCGCATACGGGACCGTCGAAGAATTCCCCGCCCAATGGTATTTGGCAAGCTGGCGTGGAATTTCACATCCATCGAGCGGGTAGGGGATTATGAAAATCGCGCGCTCAGGTTTCTCTTCGGCAATTTCGAGCGCCTGACGGATTTCCTTATGAAGATGTCCCGCCTGGTCAACTGATTGACTCGAAAAACATATGATGACTACATGAGCCTTACGGATTTCTTCTATAATCTCCATGTTCCAATCCTGCCCTGGAAGGATATCCTCTTCATCGAGCCAGGGCTTGACCCATGGCTCTTTTTTCAAAAGGTTGTACAATTTATATACTTCCAGATTGTCTTCCCTGGAATGACAAATGAAAACTTTGAGTTGTTGGGGCGGGGTGGTTTGGGACATACGAAAATTATACTGTACGCCGCCGACACTACATAACTTTCATGGAAAGCATTGACCTTGACCTAACCGGAGGCTACTTCCGCCTGATGGATTGTGAATTCTTCACCAGAGAAGCGTACCGCGAAGAAAAATGAAACCACGGCGGAGACCATTTCCTGTGAGGGATGCCGCTTCGGAGCGCGTGTCGCAGCCCATCGGGACCTTCAAAATCCTCCAGCAAAAGGAACGACCTTCCCACTTCGAAAGCCGTATGAGCATCCGAGCCAACCGTACCGGGGATGTTATGCTTGCGGGCAAATTCCTCAGCCCGACGATTAAACCGCGGCAGCATACAACGCGAGTTGTAGACTTCGATCGCGTCCACAAAAGGCAGGATTTGCAGCAGGTCGGCTTCGTTCCAACCGCCCGCGCGCATTGCATCGAACGGATGAGAAACGCTGATGAACGCCCCCTGCTCCTTCAAGCGGGTAATCGTCTCCTGCGGGGAAAGTCCAGCGGGAATTTCCTCCCGCACAAACGCGGCAAGAATTTCGCCCTTGGATGTCATGATCTCCTCCCCGACAATGATGAGGCCGGGAGCCAATGCCTGCGCCTCCCTCGCTCCAACAATGGAATTGTGATCCGTGACGACCACCCGGTCGATCCGCTTGCGGCGGGCAGAGGCAACCAGGTCCGCAGGACGGGTGAGGGAGTCTTTCGAGGCGGAAGTGTGACAATGAAATTCGACTGAAATTAACATTACAGTTTCATATTAAAATGCACCTTGACAAATTCAAGTTTTGCATTATATACTTTTTTCATAAGGCTGGAGACAAAAATATATGAGAATATCCATCGGCAAATCTTTGGCAGGAGGGCGAGCATCATTAAATCGACGTTCAGAAACGGTGTGGAGACGTGTATTAAATGGGTCCTCATGAAGTGTTGGACAGCATTCGGGTAATATTCGACGATTTTTTCTACAAAATCAATATTGGACTGCGTCCAGTTCATGTCAATCTGGGGGCGTTCAACACTGGTTTGGTTACGATATTTCCCTGGGTGGTTTTGGTGGTTTTCATCGGATACAACATTTTTTACATCATCAAGAACAGAAAAAAGCGCGATGTCATCCCGCAGGCGATCATTTGGATCATCGCGGAAGTATTACTTGTTGCGGTATTTTGGATCGTACCAGAACTGGCACTCCAATATTCGAAAATCCCACATGTACTTCCCATTTTCCGGTGGGGATTGATTCTCCCAGCCTTTATAGGTATCGCGTATGTCTATGGGCATGAGAACGGGGAACGGCGCTGGTTGTACTCCGCAACTGGACATATTGCCGTCTTTGTGCTGGGTTGGTTGGCCAACCAATGGGTGGGGATTCTATTCTTATCCATTCCACTGGCTCTGACCTATTATTGCGCCCTTTATGTGATGGCAATGATCGCGCTGCCAGCCTCGAATCCCGACAACACAAAGGAACGCTGGAAACGGTTTATCATCCTTGTCGCCTATACATGGGGTTCCCAGTTCCCCATGCTGGTCGTCACGGAACATGCCAGGAAGGAGCCGGAAACCAGAATCAAAGGGGATTTCACACGTGACCTCCCGATCCCCGGTCTCATCTGGGGAAAATCCCATCACATCGCGGGAATAACAAACGGAACCCAGTTCATGCGTGTGGATGGTCCCGGGACGATTTTTACCGGCAAACTCGAACGTCCCTTCCAGGTGATCGACCTGCGCCTGCAGATTCGCAGCAATGAAATCGAGGCGGTAAGCAAGGATGGAATCAACTTCTTCGTGAGGGTATTCGCCGCCTTTCGTATGGACCCTGATGTTTGGGATGAGAAAACCCATACCCAAATACGAAACCGGAATCCGATTTTGCAGGGAGCCGGCAAGCCAAGTTACACGGAGGGCAGTTTTCCGTTCTCCCACGCCCGCGTTCAATCTGCCATCAGCATGGTCGAATCCTGGGATGAATGGGCCATGAACATTGTCAAAGAGGAAGCACGCAAAGTGGTCTCGCAGAAAAAACTGGATGAGTTCTGGCGTCCGGCAAAGGATGAAAAGAAGGCCAATGCCATGAACTTCATTGCCCAGGAAGTTAAAGAGCGCGCTGAATGGACTCTGCGGTCAAAGGGCATTCTACTGGTCGCGGCCCGCATCGTCAATTTCAGATTTGGCGAAAAGGGAGAGACAGACGAGGTTTCACAACAACAGATTGCGACCTGGGCCGCCGAGTGGGCACGCAAGAGCGAACAAAAACTGGCGGACGCCAACTCGGAAGCGGAAAAGTATCAACAGGAGGCGCGGGCGTATGCGGAATCGGTGCTTTTGAATTCCATCGCAGAGGCCCTGAAAAAAATCCGCGATATTGACCATGACCTTCCGCGGAGTGTGATTGCAATGCGCTACCTGAGCGCCCTCGAGAACTATGCGCGCAAAAACACTCCCGAAGAAGAGGAAACGATCAACGAAGCGCATAACAACCTGCGAAACCAGCAATAACCACCAAGACCATGGGCGCTAAATTTCCCTTTCCCACAGATCCAGAAAAATGGCAGGCGGCCTACACAGCCGACAATGCCTACTACGACGCTGGACCAATCTCGCGCACCGCATCGTTCCTAAAAATAATCTCTGCAATTTTAGCGCTCACGTACGGAATTGTTTTTTTGTTCAGCAGACTACCCACCAGGGAACTGTGGTTCGTCCTCGATGAGGGATTTATCGTCATGCTGGACAAGGGGGAGTTGACCGACGAAATCCGCGAGGCTTTTCTTAGAGAGGGATTCCCCTTGGGGCAAAATGCCGCTCTGGAAGTGGAAAGTCGCGGCGATTCATGGATAATCATCGACGGGAATAAAACATATTTCGTCCACAAGGAGAAAAAAGAGCCCAGAGTCTATCACAAGCCATACGCATTCACACTGGACATCGGACTGGTCAGCACGCTGGACTCTGGACAGGTGAGCGCCCCCCTTCGTCTGGCATTCGAAAATCAGGGAAAACCGCTCGATGCCGAAGCGAAAATAAAAGTAAAACAACTGGGCGCTTCATGGGTCATTACAGACGGTGAAGGTACCTACTATATCGACAATGAACAGCAAAATATAAAGGTCTATGAAAAAAAGTTCGCCTTCATATTTATTCCCCTGTCATTAAAATTGCTGAGAACAAACAGTCTGGATGAGCCAATTCACGCAGAATTCAAGGCGCATGGAGATCCCCTGACCAACGATGCCACAATCAAAGTGGAGGAGCCCGGCAAGAAATGGGTTATTTACGATGGGGACGCGGAGTATTTCATCCGCAAGGAACAGGAGGATGTAAAAGTATATGTCAAAGAATACTGTTTCGATCTCGACAGCGGAACTGTCGAGATGCTCAACGCGGGACAGTTGACCATTTCCATTCAAAAGGCTTTTGAAATCCAGAGCCGCCCGCTCGCCGCCAACGCCACAGTCAAGGTGGAAAAGGCCGGCGAGGCCTGGCTCATCGAGGACACAGCCACACAGCATTTCATTCGGAACGAAAAAAAGAAAGTCAACGTCTACGCAAAAAAACATTGGTTCAATTTTCCCGACAAGTCGGTCATCCCATTACTGGACCTGGGCAGGTTCAACAACCCAATCCAGAAAGCCTTCAGGGGTATAGGCAAACCCCTGGCCGCCAACGCGACAGTAAACGAGTCGATGGTGGAAGACAGGAAATCCGAAAATGAATGGGTAATCAATGATGGAAACGCCCAATATTTCGTCCTATATAACGCGCCCAATTTAACAGTGGAAAGAAAAAAGAACGGCTTTGCCGTTTTGAGGGCGATATTGCTCGTGTTGTTGATGACCTATGTTACATTCAAAGCATTAAGAAGGATCGCGTTCCTGGGAACGAAAAAACTTTTCACCCAATTCCGTCTCCCACCGGAAAGCATCGACCCGGCAAAGGTCATCAAGTATCGTCTCAAACGCAGGATAAAACTTCCGATGCCGTTCAGCGAGTTGTTTCCCTCCATCTCACAGTTCAAATATATTATCGTCAAAGACGGGCAGATTCGCGACAAGGATGACTGGGTCGCATGGATGGGTCACAACATTGGCGGGCCGATCCTCCTGGTCGTGTCGGACGGCTCCGCCCTATACATAGAACGCGGAAACCGTTTCTCTCGTATCGTCGGGCCTGGAACGTCATTCCTGGAACGCTACGAAACGATCAAGTATGCTGTGGACTTGCGCGCCAAAACGAAGATGGGCGACCTTGCTGTGTGGACAAAAGACGGGATTGTCGTCAAGCTAAAAGCCAGAATCGAATACCGAATTGGCGATCCGCATAAAGTGGGGGACAATCCCCGATTGATCTATCCCTATAGCCCCGCGGATGTGAAGCAAGCCGTCGAGCGCTATGCGTTGCGCTGGCCTGACACCGATCCGGCTCCCAGCGAATTCACTTGGGAGGATGCCGCCTGGGGACAGGTGACGGCAATCGTCCCCGGATACATCGGAAGCCGGTTTTTGGATGACCTGCTGGTCGCTGATCGTCACAACGGGCAAATTCTATCTCCCGACGCGGCAAATGAAATTTTCGAAGCCCTCAACAAAGCCACAAATCTATTTGGCGTGTATATCACAGATTTTCAAATCCTTTCGATAGATCCGCCGCCGGAGGTGAAGAAACAATATGTCGAATACTGGGAAGCGGAGAAACAAAGCCTAGCCATCATCATGGATGGCAAGGCAAAGGCATTCGGCATAAGGGCTCGCGAAAAAGCCAGAGCGGAGGCCCAACAGGATATCATCCTGAAGATCGCGGATGGGCTGAGAAAGAATGAAGACCAGGACGAGGTATTACTGTTATCGCTTTCCAAGGTACTGGATAACACCCTTTCTGACCCATATATCCGCTCCTATGTGGCAAAAGAAGCCCTGGAAACCCTCGAAAAGTTGAAGAACATGCTCGAAAAACCGCGCCCACCGGGTGATGAGCATCCAGATTCACAGGTTGAAACATGACAATTACTGTTACCCCCAATGTAAAGACATTAACAGAGTTGCTGGATATCAAAGGCCCGCCGTTCATGGTTGATCTCAAGCAGGCGATTTTGCAGGAATTCGATAACCCAAAGGAATTGCGCAAGATTATAGATCGGCAGTGCGAATATCGGGAACAAACCCATTGCTACGCCTGCAACAACGAGGCGTGTTGTTTGATCCTGAAGGGGGTTGTGCGCCTGGCCCTGGAGGAGGTCGACATTGCGCTCAAAGAGATCGAAAGTGCAAACCGGAATTTTCGCACTGAAGATGAAACCTGGAATCAAATCATCGGGCTGGCATTAATTGCGATTGCGCATGAAAAAAACCGAAAAGATCACCTGGCCTTCCGGGAACTGGAAAAGGCTTGTAACTTACTGATTAACGGTTATCAGCCCCTCAATGAAAAGGACTATGAGGAGAGAGTCACTTCGTTGATGGCGTCAATGGAGGAATGGATGGACAGGCTCAACCCCCACTCCACGAGCAAAACAACGCCCAAACCCGCCAGCACCCGATTTTCAATTTCGTGGATTCCCGTCTATACCGGCTTGCAGGCCGGGCCGAACGGCCCGATATGGACGGGTCCGCTACCCGAAAGCGAGGGCGCTTTTGCCTCCACTGTCATTTTGGAAGACAAGCCCCACCGCATCTTTTCTCTAAGACAGGGCGACCATATGATTACCACAGTCAGCAGCAGGAGTTACGGCTGGGCCAAGGTTTCAGGCGACAGCATGAACGGGTCGAAGCCGGTACCGATTCTCGAAAACGATTTTGTGCTCTTCTATCATGCGGAAGACGCAAACGACAATGCCATAGTAATCGCATCGCGCACCGAGATTTCCGGGGCAGGGTATCGATACAACATCAAGCGGTACCAAAAAAACGAACGGCTGTTGATCTCGGAGACCGACCCGCCCGGTTTGTATCAACCCATTCGCATGGATAGGGACACGAAAATCATTGGGGTGGCAATTGCCGTGGCAAAGCAGACCAACTGGCCGGACTAAACCAAACATAACAACCCCGGCGCAAGTTTCCCAATTCCCTGATTCTGCTTTAAAATCGGGTCAGGATGTTTGGAAGACTGTTCAGCGGAATTGGCAAGTCCCTGGGGACCCCGGCCGGGGTAATCATCACTGCCAACGTGGTCTGGCAGGCGGTAATGCTGGGCCTGGACATCCCCGTCAACAAAGTCGCATACTACGTTGTCAGCGCCTTCATTCTCTTACTGGATATTATCGTCGCGTCCGTTCTGCGCGAACGGCTGATTCATTTTTTCTCGCAATTCGTGCTTCCCATTCAAAGTCCGAACCAAAGGAGGGAGATCGCGGCGCGGGTGGCAAATTTCGAATCCGGCAGGCGTGGACCGGCGTTATTCGTCAAGAATGGACGGGTCATCAAGCACGAGGGTGAAGCGGACAGGGAAGGCCCGGGACTGATCGTGCTGGATACAGCCAGCGCCCTTGTCCTGCGTACCGACACCGAGATCAGGGATACCGTGGGGCCGGGCATAAAATTCACCCAAAAGAATGAATACATCGCAGGCAGTGTGGACCTGCGGGCGCAATGGCAGTTCATCGGCCCGCTGGCAACCGACCAACCTTTCCTCAACCCGATCTCTTCGCCGAAGGAATATCGCGAAACCCAAAACCGCCGCCACCAAACCAGCGGGTTGACCCGCGACGGTTTCGAAGTCTCCCCCACCATCAGCATCAAATTCAGAATCAAACGCTCTGCGAAGAAAGTCCCGACCGAAAGCGGGGTCACGTCACACTACGGCTTCGACGCGGACGCCGTCCGCAATGCGATTACACGCGAGATCATCCAGTTGGGCGCGTCCAAAAACAGCAAAACCCGCATGGAGTGGAACAAACTTCCCGCGCACCTGGTTGTGAATCTGTGGCGGGAATACATCCGCAAATTCAAACTTAACGACCTGTTTTCCTCCAGCGGCGCAAGCGGACTGCAAGTCATCGAGGAGATGATCAACAAACGCGTCAAAAAGCCGAACGTGGAAGGGCTGGATGACACAGGCGCGCAGACCGGAGAATGGATCGAAAGCCTGGAGTTCAGGCAATTGCAATCGCGCGGACTCGAAATCATGGACGTGAGAATCCACAACGTCCTCTTCGACCCCGCGCTCGAAGAGCAGATCATCCAGCATTGGAACGCCGAATGGTTGAACATCGCGAAAAAGGAACAAAAACACCTGGAGGAGATGGAATCCCTGATCGAAACCGCCGCGCGCAGTGAAGCCAGCAAGAATTTCGCCCGAATCGCCTCGCGGCAATTCGGCGGCAAGACCACACTGCCGCAGGAAAACCCCTTCAAGACCCTGCAACTGCTGATACAGCCGCTGAAGGAATTCATCCTCAACGAAAGCGCCACCGGCATCGCCGCACTGGAAGATGAACTAAAGAAACTGGATGAAATCTGGAAGTGGCTGCTGGACAACAACCCCGTTCCCCCATCCGAAACGGGAAGCGGAGGCCAGGGATGAAGAAACAGGCGCGCGGCGATGAATTCAAGTCCCTGATTTTCAGCCTCACAGAAGAGGGCGTGGAGTTCAGGAACAAGTGGCGCGGGTTGGTCGGGCCGGCCATCTGGATGGTTCTAAGCGCATTTGTAATGTTCATTACGCTCATCGGCGGCGGCGCAAAAAGCGAGGCGCACATTGCCATCGTGATCTTCATGAGCGCGATCAAATACGTTCCCCTGCTGGTGGTGGTATACAGCCTCGCCCGGACGATGGCGGCGCGGTATCTGGATGACATTTACGAACTGCATGACGAAACGCTCGCCTCGGCCTTCCTCGAAGAAGTGACCTTCGGCTACGGACACGAGAGGATCACCATCAACGAAGGCAGTATCTCCAGCGAGGACGAAAAATCGCCCATCATCCTGATCGGCGGACCGGGTGAGATTCAGGTCAACCTCGACAGCGTGGCCCTGCTCGAAACCGTGACCGGACAACCTGAAGTCATCCACCCGCGCGGCGAACCATGGAAACTGGGCAGATTCGAGCGAATTCGCGAGATCGGCAATTCCGATGAGGCGGGAAAACGTCAATATGCAATCATCAACCTGCGGGACCAGTTCGTCAGCGGGCTGACCGTCAAATCGCGCACAAAGGACGGCATCCCGCTGGAGGCGCACGATATCAAGATCATCTTCAGCATACTCAGGCGGCAGGAAGATAAAGGCGCTGCACAGGGCAACGCCTACCTTTTCGACGAACGCGCAGTGCGGGCTCTCGTTTACGACCAGATCACCATTACCCCGGAAACTTCGGCCTCCTCCGGCATCACCTTCCCCTGGGACACGACCGTCATTCCGTTGGTCGTCTCCGAATTGGAGGACCTGGTCAGATCCCACAACCTGGGTGAAATCCTTGCCAGCATCAGCCAGAAAGAAATGAACCTTGCCTCTGAAAACGACCAGACCCGGATGCAAATGCGGCTCGAAATGACGGGACAGCAAATGACCCCCGACATGCTCAAGGAAACGCCCGCGCCGAAGTTCCGCGCGCGAGCGAAGATCACCGCCCAGTTCTTCGAAAGGGAATTCAAGGAGAAAGCCGCCAAGCTGGGCGTAGCCATTGAATGGATCGACATTGGCACCTGGCAATTGCCCTCGGGTTTGATCCTCGAAAAGCACAAGGAAGCATGGAATCTTGCGCGTGAAAATGCCAAAAATCTCGGCAAAGTGCAGCGCTCGAAAAGACAATATGAGGTCGAGGAAATCGCCACCCTTGTGGAGAACATCATCATCAGGAACTACGAAAAGGCCTCCTCCTCTTCGCGCAAACTGAGCGAAAAGGACATAGAAAAATACCTCATCAGCGATCCCGAATACCTGGACGAATATCGCCGCCAGTTTCTGCGCGGAGGGCAAAAGAACGCCCGGGGTATCGCCCTCGAAATCCTGAAGGCATTCCGCAAGGAAATGATCGCGGGCAAGTCCCTGATCGAAAACGAAAACAAGCCGGACAATGAAAAACAGGACGACCTCGCCCGCATCGAAAAGGCAATTCTAAACATCTCACATCTTATCGATCAGGGAAGGAAGCCATGATCAAACATCCCAATTTTACGATTGCGCCCGAAATCAGAATCGCGCTCGACCTGGGCGGGCCCGTCGTCGCCCTCGAATCCACTGTCATCACACATGGGCTTCCCCGCCCGCAAAACCTGGAACTGGCGCGGGACATGGAGAAGAATGTGCGCGAGGCTGGCGCGACTCCTGCCACGATTGCCCTGCTCGATGGGCAGATTCACATCGGGCTCTCCGACGAGGAACTGGTCCGGCTTGCGGACAGCGAATCCACATTGAAAGTGAGTCACCGCGACTTCGCCACCGCCATCGTCAAGAAGGCAAACGGCGGGACGACCGTTGCAGGCACGATGTACGCCGCGAACATGGCAGGAATCAAGGTCTTTGCCACAGGCGGCATCGGCGGCGTGCATAAAGAGTCCGCCTTCGATATTTCCACCGACTTGCGTTCGCTGGCGGAGATTCCCACCATCGTGGTCTGCGCGGGGTCCAAGGCGATTTTGGACCTGCCCGCCACATTGGAATATCTCGAAACGATGGGAGTCCCTGTTGTTGGTTATCAGACCGATGAATTCCCGGCCTTCTACTCCCGCGAAAGCGGACTGGGCGTCAGCGCCCGGCTTGATTCGCCAAAGGAAATCGCCGAGTTCGCCA
This sequence comes from Anaerolineales bacterium, assembly GCA_034433295.1. Taxonomy (GTDB): domain Bacteria; phylum Chloroflexota; class Anaerolineae; order Anaerolineales; family Villigracilaceae; genus Villigracilis. The sequence continues at coordinate 36,174 of DAOUAS010000028.1, forward strand.
AAGCCCACTGGAACATGGGAATGAAAAGCGGGATTCTCGTCACCAACCCAATTCCCGAAAAGGATGCCATTCCCGCCGCCAAGATGGAACCAATCATTGCCAAGGCCTCCACCGAGGCCATCGAGCAGGGAATCCATGGGCAGAAACTTACCCCGTTTTTATTGGGACGCATCAGTGAGTTGACCAAGGGAAAGTCGCTCAAAGCCAACCTTGCCCTGCTCTTGAACAACGCCCGCCTCGCCGCGCAGATTGCAAATGAGTTGGACGGGAAGAAAAAGGGCTGGGCGATTTAGTTGATTCGCTTGGGGGTTGGATTGTTTTATAGTTGAGTTATCCCGCGTGGACGGTGACCCGGGAAAGTTATAAAGACCTGACAGGTTTTTTATGGAGTGGGCAAAGGAGGGATCGGCGTGAAGGTCGGCGTTGCTACGGCATTGGGCGGCTCGATCACTCGGAAGCGCCCCACCACTTTCCAGTCATATCCCATGAAAATCTGCGCTTCGTATTCCCCCGGAACCCACCCGCCGATGGGACTGGAACATTCGGTATAGCCGCCGATGCCGCCCGTGCCGCCGTCCCAGGGCTGGGTTTCGTAGCAGATCAATTTTTGGTCCTTGTACCAGAGCGCCGTCCATTGCACGCCGGGAATCAAGTTGTTGTAATCGAATCCCGCGTACATGGTCTGGATGGGAAGTTCGAACACGGTCTTTGGGTTAATCGGGTTGACGCCGTCGAACTGGGTCGAAAACTGCAGAGGGGTGAACAAGGCGTCGGGGTTCGGCGTAACCACTCCCTGAAAGAGCGCTTCGATGGCAACCGGCAAAAACGGAGTCAAGGTCAGTGTGGGGGTGTTGGAGACTGCGGGACTTGGCGTCACAGTCGGCGGGACGGTGAGGGTCGGGGTCAAGGTGATCGTCGGTGTAAGTGTGATGGTGGGCGTTAGCGATGGCGTGGGGGTCGGCGGAAAATAACCATAGATCATCGGTTCGCCAATAACGGGAAGCCAGATCGAACAGGCAAACAGGAAAAGAGCAAGGAAGAACAACCTCCACGCATTGGCATTTCGCATCCGGCGCAGACTGTAAAAAGCCAATTTGCGCGCCGACTGCATCACACGGATCGCATTGCGGATGGCAAAAACAGCGGCGGCAATCATCAAGAGCGAAGCGGCGATAATTCCGGCATGAATGTCCATAAAGGGGATTATAAACGTTAACGATATAATTCGCGTATGACACAAGAGACCATCTTCCTCAAACTGGGTGGGTCATTGATTACCGACAAGGACAAGCCGTACACCCCGCGGCTGGATAAACTCAAAGAGCTGGCTCTGGAAATCAAAACCGTTCTGGATTCCCGCCCGGAGCTGACCCTGATTCTCGGACATGGTTCCGGCTCCTTCGGTCATACCGCTGCGAAGAAATACGGCACTCGTAACGGCGTGGAAACCCGTGAACAATGGTATGGCTTCACCGAAGTCCGCTATCAGGCGGCGGAATTGACCCGCTATGTGATGCAGACCCTGCTCGAAGCGGGCGTGCCGGCCATCCCGTTTTCGCCGTCGGCTTCGATGGTTTCCACGAACAGAAAAGTTACAGCGCATAACGCATTGGCTATCCGCAGGGCTTTGGAGGCGCATCTGCTTCCCGTAGTCCATGGCGACGTGGCATTTGACGAGGCGCTCGGCGGGACGATCCTCTCCACCGAAGATGTGTTTGCCTTTCTCACAGCCCACCTCCCTCCCACGCGGATTCTGCTGGCGGGGATCGAGGCGGGCGTTTGGGCGGATTTTCCGGCGCGAACCAGGCTGGTGAAAGAGATTCAACTGTCAGCGTACGAGAAGATGAAGGCAGGCATCGGCGGCTCGGCCAGCACCGATGTCACCGGCGGAATGAAGGCAAAAGTCGAGGAGATGTTCGGGCTAATCGAAAAAAACAAGGGGCTGACTGTGCAAATTTTTTCAGCGGAGGAAAGCGGGTTGCTGACCCGGGCTTTACAGGGTGAAAACGTGGGAACACTGTTGAAGGAGTAAACCACCGGTTCGCCCTGGGCGAACGGCAGAGAGTGACAAAAGAAGTGACAAAACACTCTTGCTTTTTAATTGAAATATCAGATAATTAGAACTAATAAATTATATATAATTTTGAAGGAGATTCTATGGCAACTAAAGCAAAACCCGCCAAAAAAGTCGTCAAGGCAAAAACCAGGCCCAAGACTGTGAAACCCGCTCCGAAGAAGGTCCTCAAAAAGGCAGTCCCGGCAAAAGTCGCTGTGACTTTCCTGCCGACCAAGTTGAAGTTGCTGCGTCCCGTCCCTTCGGATATCGAAATAGCACAGGCGGCGAAGGTCAAGCCGATTATGCAGATCGCCACCGAACTCGGCATCCGCGAAAACGAGCTTGAACTGTTCGGTCCGTACAAGGCGAAGATCAAACTGGAGATTTTGGAACGCTTGAAGAATCGTCCAAACGGCAAGTATATTGACGTAACCGCCATCACCCCCACCCCGCTGGGCGAAGGCAAGACCACCACCACGGTTGGACTTTCGCAAGCGTTGGGCGCGCACCTCGGCAGGAAAGTCATCACCGCAATTCGCCAGCCCTCGCAGGGACCAACCTTCGGCATCAAAGGCGGCGCGGCGGGCGGCGGATATTCGCAAGTCATCCCGATGGAGGATTTCAACCTGCACCTTACCGGCGACATTCACGCCATCACCGCAGCGCATAACCTGGTGGCTGCCGCTCTCGACGCGCGCGTGATGCACGAAAAGACCCAGGGCGCCGTGAAGATGTTCGACGCCCTTTGTCCCGTGGACAAGAAGGGCAATCGCAAATTCTCACCGAACATGATGCGCCGATTGAAGAAACTTGGCATTACAAAGACCGATCCAAACGAACTGACTCCCGAAGAACGCATCCGTTTTGCTTTTCTCGATATCGATGAAAGCACAATCACTTGGCGGCGTGTGGTGGATATCAACGACCGCATGTTGCGCGAAGTGCAGGTTGGTTTGGGTAAAGATGAAGCCGGGCACGAGCATCGCTCCGGCTACGATATCACGGTTGCCTCCGAGATTATGGCAATCCTCGCGCTGACCACCGGTCTTGAAGACATGCGCGAACGCTTCGGGCGCATGGTCGTCGCCACCAATAAGCAGGGCGAAGCCGTCACCGCCGAAGACCTGGGCGTGGCTGGCGCAGTCACCGTCCTGATGAAGGATGCCATTAAGCCCAACCTGATGCAAACCCTGGAAGGGACTCCCGCCACCGTCCATGCTGGACCGTTTGCCAACATCGCGCACGGGCAATCCTCGATCATCGCGGACAAGATCGCGCTCAAACTCGTCGGCAAGGACGGCTTTGTCGTGACAGAATCAGGCTTCGGCGCCGACATCGGCATGGAAAAATTCTTCGACATCAAATGCCGCTACTCGGGTCTGATCCCGCAGGTGGTGGTGCTGGTCGCCACCGTCCGCGCACTCAAGATGCACGGCGGCGGACCGAAGGTCGTGGCAGGCAAACCGCTTGCTCATGAATACATCGAAGAAAACCTCGACCTGCTCCGCGCTGGTTTGCCCAACCTCGAACGGCATGTTCAGAACGCGCTCAAATACGGCGTCAATGTGGTTGTGGCTGTGAACTCCTTCGCTACCGACACCCACGCCGAAGTGGAACTCATCCGCGAAGCCTCGTTGAAGATGGGCGCGATGGACGCAGTTGTCTCGACCCATTGGTCAGATGGCGGCGCGGGCGCGAAGAAACTGGCTGAAGCAGTCATCAAAGCCGCCGAGAAGCCGACCAACTTCCAATTCCTGTATCCGCTGGAAGAGACCATCAAGAGCAAGATCGAAACCATCGCCCGCGAAATCTATTGCGCCGACGGCGTGGATTACACCCCCGAAGCCGAGGAACAGATTGCGCGCTACACCCGCCTCGGATTCGATCACCTGCCGATCTGCATGGCGAAGACGCACCTCTCCTTCACCACTGACGCCTCGAAGAAGGGCGCGCCGACGGGCTTCCGCATTGCTGTGCGCGAAATCCGTGCCAGTGTGGGAGCCGGATTCCTCTACCCGATTCTGGGTGACATGCGCACCATGCCCGGTCTACCCACCCGCCCCGTGTTCTATGACGTGGATTTGGATTTGGAGACCGGTAAGGTCCTCGGTCTGTTCTAAATTTTAGTCCAGCAAAAAAGCCGCAGTGTCATGCTGCGGCTTTTTTGATTCCATCTCAAATAAAAGAATTATCCTCCCTGTGATTCCACGGCTTCGATGGTTTTCCTCATACGGATGGTCACGAAAAAAACCATCGTGATGGAAAAAAGATACAGGGATCCGTAAACCGTCAGAAAGCCTTTGGTCATAAGATAAGCAAGCGGGGTAAAGATAATAAAAAGCGCGAATTCAAGCATCATCCACATGCGACGCTTGCCGGCAAAGTTTTCATCTGTGCTGTATTTACGAGCCCAATTACCCAATACCCAAAGGTAAATGCCGAAGCAAAGGAACTCGGCAGGGTCCATGAATTTCATGAACCAATCGGGCGGCGTTACATTTTCCCAAATATTGACCCAGATCGGCAGGGGCCAAAACAGCGCGACGCCATTGAACCACACAAGAATATCGAGCAGACTGTGAAGCAACAATCCCAGTCCCAGACCAAATCCGAGGTTATTCCAGCGCGCATCCTTTTTGACTTGACCAACTACATAAAAGACAGCGACAACAGCCAGCACAAAAAAGACGCTGTGAGTTGCTGTGCGATGGATGCCCTCAGTGGGCATTTTCGTGAGCGTTGCAACCGCCACGCCAAAGTTATCCATATCTGGGACAAAACTCCCCAATATCGCCCCCAGCAAAAACCATTGCCGTTTGTCCGCCGCTTTACGGGCGAGCATCCCAACCATTGCGTGAATTCCAGCCTGTGCCATATTCGTCTCCTTTCTAAAGTTAAGGAATGCAACACCGCAAAACCGCACGCGTTACTATTTCTTCCCTTCGAGATAATCACTATAGCCACCGGTATCAACATGAAGAGTGGTAGCGCAGCGCTGGTGGTCGTCAACATGGCAGCCGACCTTAAAATGGTGCGCGCGAAAATAGCATCAGGAATGGTTGACCCTGTCTGATAACATTTCTCTTGACCTCCCCCCCATTCTTATGTATATTGCACCTTGCCAGAGGAAACATTTTACGAAGAGGAGATTCCCATGCCAAAATCCGATTTCATCATTCACAACGTCCGCATCTTCACGAGCGACGAGGCGAATCCACAAGCGGAGGCGGTTGCCGTCAAAGGCAATCGCATTGTTTTTGTCGGGACGAACGAAGGGGCAAAAGAGTTTCAGGATGAATCCACGCGGGTCATCGATGGGAAGGGTTGCACGCTGACGCCCGGATTCATCGACTCACATTTTCACCTGCTGTGGGGTTCCATTTGGATGGGAGCCGCCCAACTGTATGACGCCAAGACAAAAGACGACGTGCGCCAAATTTTACAAACCTTCGCCGCGGAAAATAAAACCAGCGAATGGGTGGACGGGCGCGGAATCAAATACAGCATCATTTCCACGCGGCAGGAACTGGACGAGATTATCCCCGACCGCCCCGTGTACATCAACGCCTACGACGGACATACTTCGTGGGCAAACACCAAAGCGCTCGAACTGGCGGGGATTCTAAAGCCCGACAAGGAAGCTCCTGGCAATGGCGTGATTGTCCGTGACGAAAGCGGACTCGCCACGGGCGAACTGCGCGAAACGGCGATGGATTTGGTCGCCGACCTGATTCCCCTGCTGAGCGAAGCCCGCAAGCGCGAACTGCTGAAAATGGCGATGAAGAAGATCAACGCCACGGGCGTGACCAGCGTCCACAACATGAACGGGGATTTGAACGAACTGCAATTCTTCGCGGCGGTGGAAGACGCAGGCGAGATGACCGTGCGTGTTTACACGCCGTACCACGTCAAGCCTAAGACAACGGAAGCGGATTTGAGCGAAGCCGTCGAGATGGCAAAACTTCAAGGCGACTTTGCCCGCGGCGGCTGTGTCAAATTCTTCATGGACGGCGTTTGGGAATCGTACACCGCGCTCAACCTCGAACCCTACGCTGACGACCCCGAAGCCAACCCCGAAGGCATTTATTCCGCCGAGCACTTCAACCGCATGGCAACCGCTTGCGACAAACTCGGTTTGCAGATGTTCACCCACTGCTGTGGTGATGGCGCAGTCCGCCGCGCGCTCGATGGGTACGAGTCGGCGCAAAAAGCCAACGGGAAGCGGGATAGCCGCCATCGGGTGGAGCATATCGAAGTCATCAACCACGACGACCTGCCGCGCTTTAAAGGACTGGGCGTCATCGCATCCATGCAGACCAGTCACGCGCCGTTCAGCGTCAACGAGGGCGATGTGTGGCTTCAACGTACGGGTTCCCAACGTTGGGGACGTTCCTTCGCCTGGCGCGACATCCTCAACTCAGGCGCGCATCTCATCCTCGGCAGCGATTGGACTGTTGCTCCCTTCAACCCGATGATCAACATGCACGTCGCCATGAACCGCGAGAAATGGTCTCCCAATGACCCTGACCAAACGCTGACCCTCGAAGAGGTCATTCTCGGCTACACCCGCAATGCCGCCTATGGCGAGTTCAAGGAGAACGAAAAAGGAAAAATCAAGGAAGGCTATCTCGCCGATTTGGTTTTGTTCACACATGACCTCTTCGCCCTGCCGAAGCAAGACATCATGACCGCCAAAGCCGCGCTGACGATGGTC
>DAOUAS010000029.1:0-7812 GCA_034433295.1 Anaerolineales bacterium
CGCCGCCTGCGCCACAAGATCGAAATCGGCGACCCAAGTTTCGAAGAATACCGCGAGATATTCAAGCGCGTCGCGCAGGATAAAAGAATCGAATACAACGATCAGGGACTTGCCTACCTCTTGCAGGAATGGTACATCAAGCGCAACCGCAAACTGCGCGCTTCCCATCCGCGCGACCTGTGCGACCAAATCCTCGACATTTCCTCCTACCTTGCCGTCCCGCCCACCATGTCGCGCGAGATGATCGACAGCGCCAGCAAAGCCTATTTTGTGGATTTATAAATCGTCCACGTCCAAGCCTGATTCTGATGATCGAACAATTTCCCCTCCCCATCCTTTTGGCGCATCGCGGCGATAAAAACCATGCGCCCGAAAATACTTTACCTGCATTCGAACAAGCCATTCAGAAAGGCGCCGACGGCGTCGAACTGGATGTAAAACTCACCGCCGATGGACATGTCATCGTCATTCACGATTCAACCGTGGACAGAACCACCAACGGCAAAGGCCGCGTCGCATCCCTTACGCTCGACGCTCTGCGCAAACTCGACGCCGGCAAATGGTTCGATGAAAAATATGGCGGTACAAAAATCCCCCTGTTGGAAGAGGTATTTGAAACCGTCGACAGGCACAAAATCATCAACATCGAGTTGAAAAATTACTCTAGTCCCTTCGATGATTTGGTCGTGAACGTCTGTGATTTGATCAAGCGCCACAACAACCAGGAGCAAATCATCCTTTCGTCCTTCTACTCGTCCAGCTTGAACGCCGCGGCGCAGATTCTGCCCGAAGTGATGCGCGCCCTGCTTGCCATGCCCGGCCCGGCCGGGGTGTGGGCGCGTTCCTTTGGATTCATGTTTGGCGATTATCAGGCCTTGCACCCGCACATCTCCAATGCCACCAGGGAACAGGTTCAGCGCGCGCACCGCCTCAACCGCCGCGTTCACGTCTGGACGGCCAATACGCCCGAAGAGGTCATCCGCCTTCGGGATTGGGGGTTCGACGGAATCATGACCGACGACCCGCTGATGGCTGTCCGCGCATTGGGGAGGGGCGGACAGCCGTCCGTCATATGAAAGGGACTTCATGAAATCGCTCCGAGTTTTATTCCTGGCGATTTTTCTTTCCACTCTTTTTTTGAGTCCTGTGCGGGCGCAGACGCCCACGCCTCCTCCCGGCGTTGCGTCCCTCTTGAATTCCATGACCCCCGAAGAACGGGTGGGGCAATTGTTTCTCGTCAACTTTACCGGGACGGATGCCGGCGAGACCTCGCAGATTTACAACCTTGTCACTCAATATCACGTTGGCGGGGCTGTGTTAACGGCGGGTAACGACAACTTTGTGGCTGCGCCGGATACGGTTTCTCAAGCGCATGAATTGATCAACAGCATCCAGCAGATCGAATGGGATGTCTCCAAAAACTCGGTGACGGGCGAAACCGGAGAGGCGGGAGTCAACTCGGTGTACGCGCCATTGTTCATAGGCGTTTTTCAGGAGGGGAACGGTCAACCCACCGACCAGATTTTGAGCGGATTGACCCCCCTGCCCAGCGAGATGGCAATCGGCGCAACCTGGAATACCGAACTTGCCCGGCGTGTGGGCGACGTGCTCGGACGCGAACTAGCCAGCCTCGGCTTTAACCTGTATTTTGGACCTTCCCTCGATGTGTTGGAAACGCCTTCCGCGCAGGGCGGCGATCTCGGAACCCGCGTCTTTGGCGGTGACCCATTTTGGGTGGGCGAAATGGGTCGTGCCTATGTTGCCGGAATGCACAACGGCAGCGACAATCATTTGCTGGTCGTTGCCAGGCACTTTCCTGGGGTGGGCGGGTCGGATCGACTCCCGGAAGAGGAAGTTTCCACCGTCCGCAAATCGCTCGAGCAATTGAAGCAGATCGAACTCGCGCCCTTTTTTGCGGTCACCGGCAATGCGCCATCCCCCCAGTCAACCGTGGATGGGCTGTTGGTTTCGCATATCCGCTATCAGGGTTTTCAGGGCAACATCCGCGCCACCACCCGGCCGGTCAGTTTCGACCCGCAGGCCTTGAGCCAGATTTTAGCCCTGCCGCAATTCTCGTCCTGGCAGTCTGCGGGCGGGTTGATGGTCAGCGACGATCTCGGCACCCGCGCCGTCAGCGAATTTTATGCGACAGGCGGCAGTCAATTTTCGGCGCGGATCGCCGCCCGCGACGCCTTCCTGGCAGGCAACGACATGTTATATCTCGGCAATATCATCTCAGCCGACTTTCAGAACACTTACACGACCACGACCCGGGTTATTGAATTTTTCGCCCAGAAATACCGCGAAGACCCGGCCTTTGCCCAACGGGTGGATGCCTCCGTGGCGCGCATCCTCGCCGTCAAACTTGGGCTATATGGAAACCTGACCCTTTCCAATGTGCTCGTCCCTGCCGGCAGGCTCGATGATGTGGGCTCCGCAACAGAAACCACATTCGAGGTGGCGCGCAGCGCCGCAACACTCGTCAGCCCGGAGAAACAGGACCTGCCTACAGTTCTTTCCCTGCCGCCGCAGCCTAATGAAAGCATGGTGTTCATTACCGACACGGTCAGCGCCAAACAATGTTCCACCTGCCTCGAACAACCTATGCTTGCCGTGGATTCCATGCAGCAAACCGTCCTGCGGCTTTACGGCCCCCAAAGCGGAAACCAGACTGCGAACTTCCGCCTCTCTTCCTTTTCGCTTCAAAACCTTCAATCCCTGCTGGATGGACAGGAAGCGCTCTACATTGAAGAGGACATCAAAGCCGCGAATTGGCTGATCATTTCATTGACCGACTCGGCGCAGGGACAACCCGCCCTTATCGGCCGCTTTCTGCGCGAGCGTCCCGACCTGTTGCGCAACACGCACGTCATTCTGTTTTCGTTTGGCGCGCCCTATTATTTCGACACCACCACACTCTCGAAGTTCACGGCGTATTATGCGCTGTACAGCAAACAACCCCAATTCGTGGATGTGGCCGCGCGCCTGCTGTTTCAAGAGTTGACCCCCAACGGCATATCGCCTGTTTCGATACCGGCGGTGGGTTATGACCTGATCTCGGTCATGTCGCCGGACCCGAACCAGGTCATCCCGCTTTTTCTCGACCTCGCGCCTGTTCCTGTTCCAACCGACCAGGCGACCACTCCCGAGCCGACGCCCATTCCGCTCTTCCGCATCGGCGATACCATTGCCATCCGCACCGGCATCGTCTTCGATAACAACGGACATCCCGTTCCAGATGGGACGGTGGTCCGGTTTTCGATGATGCTCACCGGCGAAGGCGGCGGCATCCTCAAACAGGTGGATGCCGTGACCGCGCAGGGCGTGGCGCGCGCCGCGTTTGGTTTGGACAAGCCCGGCTTGTTGGAAATCAAAGTGACGAGCGAACCGGCCGTCATTTCCGAGGTCCTGCAATTGGACGTTTCGCAATCGGGGGCGGTGGCTGTGACCGTTGTCGTCCCGGAGTTGACCCAGTCCACTGAGCCTGTGCCGGCGACGCCGGTTGTCGCGGAGGAGGAGAATGAATACATCTCGAAGGAAGGGTATCCGCGATTTCCAACGTGGGTGATCGCCATGATTTTCACCCTCTTCAGCATGGCAATTGGATATGCCGTGGGAATGCGCATCTCCGGGTTTCGTTCCGCGTTCCGCTGGGCAATGGGCATTGCGATGGGCGGGCTTGCCGCTTATAACTATCTGGCCTTCGGTTTGTTCGGCATTGTTGACTGGCTCGCCGTCAGCGGCTTGCCGGGCGTGATCGTCTTCCTCTTCGCGGGCGAGATCATTGGCTTTGCCGCGGGCTGGGTGTGGTCCAAGAGATAGATTTTTTATTAATCAGGTCAGGAGAAAAATGACAACGCAGACAAAATCAAGCAAGGAAAAACAACCTCCGATCCTTTTCAATCAAACGCAGGGGATCATCAAGCAGGCGAACAAATTGCTTGGCGGCACGCTGGTGACCTATTTCAACAATCCGCGTGGCAGTGTCTGCCACGATGATGTGCTTGCCCTGTACGAAGTGCTGGAAAGGATAGGTCCGCAGGAAAAGATATACCTCTTCCTGAAGTCCAGCGGCGGCAACGGGCAGGCCTCCTTGCGTCTCGTCAATCTTCTCCGGCAATATTGCCATGAGATCATCGCCGTCATCCCGCTTGAATGCGCCTCCGCCGCGACGATGATCGCGCTTGGCGCGAATGAAATCCAGATGGGACCGATGGCCTACCTGACCCCGGTGGATACCTCGCTCACGCACTCCCTCTCGCCCCTCGACCGCGACAATGACCGCGTCAGTGTCAGCCTCGACGAGTTGACCCGCGTCGTCCGCTTGTGGCAGGCGCAAAATGGACAGGCGAAGGAAAACCCCTATCAGGAGCTTTTCCAGCACGTGCATCCGCTGGTGATCGGGGCGGTGGACCGCGCCGAGTCGCTGTCCATCATGTTGTGCAAGGAACTGCTCGCCTATCACATCAAGGAGGAAAGCGAAGCAGAGAGGATCGCCAATGCGCTGAACGCCAAATATCCGTCGCATGGCTACCCCATCTTGTTCGAGGAAGCCAAACGTATCGGACTGAAAGTCAGCCGCCTGACGCCGGAGATCAATACCCTCCTGCTCGAACTCAACGAGTTGTACAGCGAGATGGGACAGCGCGCCACCACTGACTTCGACGATACCCACGCGCACGGCAACGAAATTCTCAACATTTGGGAATCGAACGGCGCGCTGGTCTACTACCAACAGGACAAGGACTGGTTCTACCGCACCGAGGAGCGCCGCTGGATTTCACTCAACGATGTCAGCCGCTGGCGGCGCGTGATGAAGGTGGGGAACAAGGTCGAGAAATCAGACCTGCATATTGCGTAACAAAGAGAAGATTCATGCAAAATATTTTTCTCAGCGCCCCGGTTTTATTCCTGCCCACCGCCTGCGGGACTTCCGCGCCCCAGACTTCCGAAGTCTGGTCGAGAAAGAATATGCTATACTGCTATCAGTAGCAAGGAGTTTCCTATGACAATCAGTGAACTTGAACAGGCTGTGACCAAACTATCCGAGCAGGACCTATTCCGTTTCCGCGCGTGGTTCGACGAGTATTATGCCCAATCATGGGACAAGCAAATCGAACGGGACGCAAAATCAGGACGGCTCGACAACCTGCTGGCGGAAGTTGACAGGGAATATATGGAAGGCTTAAGCAAGCCTTTATGAAGCATCGAACTTTGGCGCGTTTCTGGAAACATTATGCGGGGCTTCCCAAAGAAGCCCAAGAGTTGGCGGATAAGAATTTTGCTCTCCTTAAATCGGACCCTCATCACCCATCCCTGCATTTGAAGAAGGTTGACACTGTCCGGGGGTTATGGTCCGTGCGTGTTGGACTGCAATATCGCGCCCTGGGCGTGGAAAAGCCGGACGGCATTGTATGGTTTTGGATTGGCTCACACGCTGACTACGACAAACTGCTATTATGATAATTTCGCCCCCTGGCTCATCGGGGCGATTTTTCTTTCAGAGAGGAATCCCATGCGAACCATTTTTATCAGCGTTGTGATTTTATTTCTTCTCGCCGCCTGCGCGGCACAGCCCACCCCGCAGGTGACAGTCACTCCCGCTTCGCGAGTGACTGTCACCTTGACGCCTACAGCAACCGTGACCACCATACCAACTGCCAGCGTAACCCCCACTCCGGCGGAGACCACGCTGACGGCAGAGACGATGGTTGCCGGGACGAGTATAGGGAAATGGAGTTTTGTGGAGAATGCCAACGGCAACTTGGAGCTAATGGTTAATGGAGCGGGAATGGGGGTGGAAGCGTGGACTGACAAACTGGGGGTAAATATAACTTATAACGGCGAGACTTATGCCATTGCCGCCCAGGACGTATTGCTCAAACCTGATGGGACGGGACGAATAGGTAGATTTGAGGTAAATAAAAATTTTGAGTTGATCCCGATACCTGGGAATACGGCAGTGGAGTGGCTTGAGGGCAAGGGTTGTGGACCCGAGGTGACGATTTTGGTGGGGGGAGAAAATGAGGATAGACTTGTACAGTCTGCGTTGAAAATGAACGCTTTGCTGATTGGGGAAGAAGTAGCTGAGATGGTAGATAATGCGGTGGCGAAATTGTTCCATATGATTAGGTTGGGACGTAATTATCACAAAGAGGGTCTTTTTGATCTTGATCCGAGAACGGGGAGCAGTGAGGTGGTGAGTAGGGAGAGCTTGCCTAAGGTGCCATTGTTGGATGAGAAGGCATGTCTAATACTCAATTTTACGGATGGCGAAAAAGAATTTAAGGCAGTGAGTATCCCAGTGGGACTTAAGACACCGGAGGAAGTAGTGCCGTTGAGCGTGTGGTTGCCGCTTGATCAGGCGGGGAGGTTGCCAGAATTTGTGAGTGGGAGAGATGGATGGGCGGATTTGAATACATGGTTGGTGACAGGAGTGAATACTCAAAAGGATTTGGCAAAATATATTATTTCTAATAATGATGTACTGGCGGTTGTCGCAAGAAATAATAGTAAACATTTATTGGATGATAAAATTTCGGTTGAAGGCTCGATGGATAAGAGTTGGAGTGTTAATTTTAATGATTACCCAGAGGGAGCTAAAGAGTCAGTGCTTACTTTTGTAGTCCCTGGGTAATTGACTTTGGTGGCGTAATTCTCCATACTGTAGAGTTATGAAGAGATGGGGGTGGCGAGCGGTTGTTTTGGTCCTGTTGATTTTGATGCTTATCGTTGTTTTCTGGGGACTGGGTAATCTCCCTTCGCTTGCTAATCAGCCCTGGTCTATTGCAATAAGACGATACTTTATCCAGAGTGTTGCACCTAAAGTGGGACTGACACAAGCTGATCTGCTCGGCGATATTACGCCGGTGCTAAAGGCGCAAGATGAGGAGAGTTATGTATATTCGCTCGTTGGGGAGCTGATCACGCTCGATACGGAGCGGGGGATGTTGACTCTGCAATCCAAGCGGGGAGGGATGTATAGCGTGCGTTATAGTCACTATCCCGGGATGAGCCTAATGTATCGGGTTAAGAGGGAGGGGAAGTTCGTCGAGATTGACGCGCGGGAAGAGCCTCTTGCGGTTGGGAGCCGTCTACTAGTTCAGTGGTCGGATCCTCGAGAGCTGTCGGAGATCCTAAGTAACGCGGCGAGGGACGGGGAGCATCATCTGGTCAATCAAAAGTGGAATGAAGAAGATTATCTACGGGTGATCAAACAGGAGTAGAGGTATGAAATGGCTAGGAAAAATAATGATTGCGCTAATTATTGGGGTTGGGCTGTGGATGATGGTGCCTCAGAGCGCTTTGGCGTGTTGTTGTATAAGAGATGATGTGGATGGCTCGTGTGCAGAGTGTGTGGATTGCGGGAATGAAGAAGAAGAAGAAGAAGAGGTAGAGACTACGGGGTTTAGTGCGTGCGCGGGGTATCCTGGTGGTTACAAGATAAGTTGTGGAAAGAAGACAGATCCGGGGTTTTTGTGTTGGGGAGTACAGCAGAGGATGACATGCCAACCCAAAGTCCCTGCCAAGTGGGCTGGCTCTGAATGTGACCAGTGCCAGTTGGACTGTCTTTGCTGTCCGCCGGGATCCTCGCGGCAATGCGACACTGTAAGCGACAGCACAGAGTACTACGAGATAGCTAGACGGACGCGGGATCAAATGGGGTGCGCGAGCAAGAGCGATCTTTATATCAGTCAACGACCATATTCACCTGCCAATACTCATGGATGTTCAACCTTTTATAACGCAAAGGGGGAAGAGGTGGAAAGGTGTTATAACGTCTGGATTAAGTGTGCCAAAAATATGTGCTCA
>DAOUAS010000030.1:0-10159 GCA_034433295.1 Anaerolineales bacterium
CGTCCCTGCCGCGGAAGTTGAGCAGGCTCATCGTGTAGAAGCGACCGATCAACCCCGTGCCTATCATCGCAATTTTGTGCATGGTATTCCTCCAAAAAGTGGAAATGTTCGGACATTTCGATTATATAATAATCTTCTTCACAAGTCAATCTTGCGGACAATCGGATAATTGAGTAAAATTGTTTTATTGTTCGAACATTTGATTGGATTTTGACTCAATGACACTTGCAAAAATGACCCCGCGACAACGAGTGCTGACGGCTCTTTCTCACGAAGAGCCTGATTCTGTCCCCTTGGCTTTGGGTGGCGGTCCCTACGGAATCGTGGATGACCTCTACCTCAGGCTGGTCAGCCACTTGAAGCTGGGAGAACCCGTTCCTCCCTTCCGCAGTGGACACAGCATCTCCTACATGGATGACCGCCTAATGGAAAGACTCGGCACCGACCTGCGTTACTGCTGGCCGGGACTACTCCCCAACAGCCCAATCAACGCCGGTGAGGATGAAAACACATTCTACGATTCCTACGGTCAGGTCTGGAGGCGCGCCCTGCCCTATTATTACGCCGGTACAGGAATTCTAAAAGACGCTGCCAGCGTGGACGATATCGAAGCCCGCGTCCGCTGGCCCGATTTGACTGATCCGCGCTGGACGGCTGATCTGGCGGACCGCGCTCGTTTCCTACGCGAGGAAACGGATTACTTCGTGGTCATGCGCATGGTTGCTTCGCATGGTCCCTTTCAAACCGCTTCTGACTTGCGTGGCACCGAAAACTTCCTGACAGACATGGCGCTCAACCCCGAATTCGCTCTTGTCCTGCTGGACAAAGTCACCACCGCCATCGAAGGCTTGTTGCGGCTTGCCATGCAAACGGGTGGAAAATACTTCGACATGGTCGAATTGCCCGGCGATGATTATGCCGGAAACCTCAACCTCATCATCTCGCCTGCGATGTTCCGCAAGTTCATCAAACCCTGTATCGAACGTCTGGTCAAGGTCATCAAAGAGCACAACTCAAACACAAAGGTCATGTTCCACAGTGACGGGGCAATTGCAAAATTGCTGCCCGATTTGATTTCGCTGGGCATCGACGTCATTCATCCGCTGGAGCCCTTGCCAGCCACCAACATCGCGGAAGTAAAGGAAAAGTTTGGCAGGCAAGTTTCCTTCCTTGGCGGCATCGACATTTCGCACGCCATGCCCGGTTCTCGCGATGATGTGATTGCCGAGGCGAAACGTTGCATTTCCCAACTCGCGGCTGGCGGCGGATACATCCTCGCGCCATCCAACCACCTGCAGGCGGATGTCTCGGCGGAAAACGTCGTCACGCTGTTCGAGACCGCCCGTCAGTTTGGCAAATATCCGATTCAAATTGCGGAGACCGTATAACATGGAAAGCACACTTGCCCTCCCCTATGCCGAAGTTGACCCCAAAAGCCCGGTGCCGCTATACCACCAAATCTATCTTGACCTGCGGCAAATGATTCAAAACGGAGTCATCCCTCCAGGCGGGATGCTGCCGCCGGAGATGGAAATCTGTCAGGCGTACAATGTCGGGCGGCAGACCATCCGTCAGGCAATTGCCCGCCTTGTGGATGATGATCTGCTCGAGCGTTTCGCCGGGCGCGGCACATTCGTCCGCCAACAGCCCAGCCACACGCAGTTTTTCCTCGATCGCAGTTTCAGCCAGCAAATGCGCGAACTCGGACGTGAACCACACTCCCGCACTTTGAGCACCGAAATGGGCACGGTGAACGCAGAAAACGTCCCCACCCTGCAAGCCCTGAAAGGACAGCCGTGTTTCGTCATCGAGCGCCTGCGCCTCGGTGACGATGAGCCGATTTGCCACCAGACCAGTACCGTGCTGGTCGAACGTTGTCCCGATATCGAGGGACAGGACTTTACCAACCAGTCGCTTTACGAAGTTCTGTCCACGAAATATCACCTCATCATCAACCGCATCGACCACGTCGTCCGCGCCATCGCTGCGGACGAATACCGCGCGGAATTATTGAATGTCGCAGAAGGCGCTCCCCTGCTTTTTGTCGGCACAACCACCTATCTCGACGACGGAGAAATCATCGAACATTCCGCCAGTTATTACCGCGCCGACCGTTACGAATACAGCACGACGCAAACCTGTTGCGATTAACTGATATTACACAGTGTCGTTCTGAGCGTAGCGACACTTGCGCTGCACGCCAGTGCAGTGAGAACCCCTACTGTTATCTCAGAGATGCTTCGCTGCGCTCAGCATGACACCACACTATTATTGGTGAAAAAATGTCAAATTCTGCTTTCAAATATCTTGACCAGGCGCAATCCATCCTCGAGCGAATCCGCGCCACACAAACGGACGCCATTGAACGCGCCGCTGAACTCTGCGCCCAAACCATCGCCGGGGACGGGCTTGTCCATCTCTTCGGCACGGGACATTCCCGCATCTTCGTCGAAGAGATGTTTCCGCGCCACGGGAGTTTTCCCGGCTTCCACCCCATTGTTGAACTCTCGCTCACGTATCACAATCTTGTTGTCGGCTCGAACGGACAGCGGCAAGCCATGTTCCTCGAACATGTCGAAGGTTTTGGACAGGTTATCATGCGCAACTTTGTCTTTGCCAAACCTGATTGCTTTTTGCTCTTCTCTAACAGCGGCGTCAACGAAGTGGTCGTGGATGTTGCCTTTGAAGCCAAACGGCAAAACTTGCCGGTGATCGCCGTTGTCTCAGTGGATCACTGCAATTCTGTTCCTGCGCCTCATAGCAGCGGCAAAAAACTGACCGACATTGCCGATATCGTCATCGATAATTGCACGCCCGCCGGTGACGCGCTTGTCCGCGTGGATGGGCTGGAAGACCCCGTCGGTCCCGGCTCCACCATCGGCGCAGCGGCAGTGACCAACGCCCTAAAATGTCTGATTGCCGAAAAGTTGACCGCGCTGGGCAAGCCGCCCATCGTGCTGACCAGCAGCTTTTTCATCGGCAGCGAAGCCTCGAAGAAACGTTTCGACGAGTGCTACGACGACTACCGTGACCGCGTGCAAAAAGTTTACGGCGGTTGCCGATGAGTGGATTGGCGGGCAAGGTTGCCATCGTCACCGGCGGAGGGAGCGGCATCGGGCAAGCCACTGCAAAGTTGTTTGCCGAACAGGGTGCGCAGGTGGTAGTCTTCGAAATCGACGTAGCCCACGCCGTTGAAACTTTGACTTTGCTGGAAAGAAATCACACCAGCCGTGTCGTGGATGTGACCTCCGCGCCGCAAGTTGAATCTGCCGTCAAAGATGTGGTCGCAACCTTCGGGCGATTCGACATCCTCGTCAACGTCGCCGGTGGCAGCGGACGGAAATGGGGCGACGGTCCCGCCGATGCCTGCACCCTCGAAGGTTGGGACAAGACTCTGGCATTGAATCTCGACAGCATTTTCTATTGCTGCAAGTATGGATTGCAAGCTATGCTCCCACAGGGACGCGGAGTCATTGTCAACGTGGCGTCCGTGCTCGGCTTGGTCGGCGGCGACGATGATTTCGCCACACACGCCTATGCCACCAGCAAAGGCGCAATCATCAGCCTGACACGTTCGATTGCCTCGTACTATGCGCCGCGCGGAATTCGTGCCAACGTGATTTGTCCCGGCTTGATTGCCACTCCCATGAGCAGGCGCGCGCAGGAAAGCGAACACATCCAATCGCGGTTGGCGCAATTGCAGCCCTTGACTGGTGACTTCGGTTTCCCCCAGGATGTCGCCAACGCCGCCCTCTATCTCGCCTCAGACTCTTCATCCTTCGTCACCGGCGCAGTTCTCACCGTCGATGGCGGCTGGACTGTGAGGTAATGTCATTGCGAGGGACGAAGCAATCTCCCAAACCCAATATGCATACTTACACCCGTCAAATCACCGATTTACCTAAAACGCAAATTCTTGTCGTCGGTTCAGGCTCGGCAGGCGCGACAGCCGCTGTCACCGCGGCAAGGCTCGGTGCGGAAGTGACCCTGGTCGAGCGCTACGGTTTCATGGGCGGAATCAGCACCCAAGTCTTGGACACCATCTACGGCTTTTACACGCCCGGCTCACAGGCGCGGAAGGTTGTGGGCGGCATCCCCGACCTGATCATCGACGAACTGACGAAACGCAAAGCCGCGATTTATCGTCCCAACACTTACGGCGCGGGACAGGGCATCACGTATGACCCCGAAGTGTTGAAAGTGGTTTGGGAAACAGTCGCCAGCCAATCGGGAGTCAGAATCCTGTATCACTCGCTGGTGGTGGATGTCATCGTCGAGAAGAATATTTTGCGCGGCGTGGTCATCGCCAACAAATCGGGTTTGTTCCGCCTGATGGCTGATCTGGTCATCGACGCTTCTGGCGACGCGGATGTTGCCGCGGCGTGCGGCGTCCCGTTCGAAAGCGCGAAAGACGGGAAAATTCAATCGCTGACGACAACCTTCAAGTTGATCAACGTGGATGTGGCGCGGGCGAAGCAGGTCAAGAAAAGCGAGTTGCATGAGTTGATGGTTTCGGCGGATGGATACGATCTGCCGCGCAAGGAAGGCAGTGTCCATATCACCCCGCTCGACGGCGTGATGGCAACCAACATGACCCGCGTCACGAACATCGACCCGAACAACGTGGAGCAACTGAGCCGCGCCGAGATCGAAGGACGCAGGCAGGCGATGGAATACACCCGCTTCCTGATCGAGCGTGTGCCCGGCTACGAAAAGGCATCCCTCGGCGGATTAAGCACACAAATCGGAGTCCGCGAAAGCAGGCGCATCTTCGGCGAGTATCGCTTGACCCGCGCCGATGTTTTGTCTGCCCGCAAGTTCGACGACGCGATTGCCCAATGCGGAGCGCCCATCGAGGAGCATCACGCGGGAGCGGATACACGCTGGGAATATCTGCCCGATGGCGAGACGTATCACATCCCGTATCGTTGCCTGTTGCCGCAAAATGTGGACTCCCTGCTCGTGGCGGGTCGCTGTCTCTCGGCTGACCACGATGCCCATGCCTCCGTCCGCAGCATGGGACAGTGCATGGCGATGGGACAAGCCGCAGGCGCGGCGGCAGCGTTGACAATTGCAAACGGCAAGACTCTGCGCGAAATCAAAATATCTGACTTGCAGGATTCCCTGCGCAAATTGGGAGCGGTGATCTAATGAAAATTCGTACCATCCTCGGAGATATTTCCCCCGCCGAACTTGGCACAACCACCTGTCACGAGCATTTGATTTGGTCTGTACCCGAACCCTACGCGGATGAAGACCCCGACCTCGGTTTTGACTCCATTCCGGCGGCGGTGGCGGAGGCGCGTTATTTCAAGTCGGCAGGTGGAAGCGCACTGGTCGAGATGACCACCGCCGAGATCGGGCGCTGTCCTATTGAAATGCGCCAAATCGCGGAAGCCTCTGGTTTGCATGTGATCGCAGCCACAGGTCATCATAAGGAGAAGTTCAGCGCGGCGGCGCTTGCCGGCAAATCAGTCGATGAGATTGCGGGCGGCATCATTAGCGACATCACATCGGGTATGAGTGGCACGAACATCAAAGCGGGCGTCATCAAAGCCGCAAGCAGCCAAAACACCGCCACCGGCAGCGAACGCCGGGTTATTCAAGCAGTCGGCTTGGCGCACAAAGCCACGGGCGCGCCCGTCTCCACCCACACCGAAGCGGGGACGTTTGCCGTCGAACAAGCGAAGTTGCTAAATGAAGCGGGCGTCCCCTTCGAGCGAATGCTCATCGGTCATCTGGATCGTGGATTGCCTCGCGAGACCTATCTTGAGTTGGCTCAATTGGGCGTGTTCCTCGGCTTCGACCAGATCGGCAAAAACAAATACTGGCTCGACAGCGAACGCGTCCTGCTCATCAAAGACTTGATCGCGGCAGGGTATGTGGACCAAATCCTGTTATCTGGCGACACAGCGCGGAAGTCCGCGTGGCATGTCCACAATCCGCGCACAAATGGGCTGGCGCAGATATTGCTTGATTTCATTCCATCCCTGCGTAAAGCGGGTGTGAGCGGGAAACACATCCAGTCAATGCTGGTCGAAAATCCCACAAGGTTTCTGGCTTTCTGAAATAGTGAATAACTGATGTTATACAGGTGAATCATGGATGGATCAAAAGTCCGCAAACCAGGCAGAACGACCCATTTTTTCGCCTGACATTGACTGATCGTAAATGTTCCCTCCCGTTTGGGGCTTGACAGCCTAGAAACTTTGTTCTACACTTTAGTCACCAATCAGAAAAAAGGAGATTCGAATGGCTTACGGATTCACAAACTCAAAGGGCGTCACCTACTATCTGCACGGCAAGAAGAGCGTTACTTCCACCGGCAAGGAAAGGCAGTTGTTCTACTTCTCGAAGGAAGTCAAGGAAGGCGCGTTGGACACGGTTCCCGCCGGATATGACGTGGTCGAGATGCCCACCGGACTGCCCGTCCTCAAGAAGAAGGGCGCGACGGAATAGGCATAACTCTGACGAAGATGCCATGCCAGTACCGCGTTTGGGCTGGCATGTTGTCCTGCAAGACACAATTCATCAATCTTTTAGATTAAAAGGAGACCAAATATGACACGTAACACTGCATCTAAAAGTACTGAAACACACGGAGAGAAATCATGCCTACACTAAACCGCGTTCAATTGATCGGGCGTCTGGGCAAGGACCCGGAGACCAAGTTCACCCCCACCGGCAAAAAAGTGACCCATTTCAGCCTTGCCGTCAGCAACCGCTGGAAGGACAAAAGCGGCGAGGCGAAGGAATCCACTGAGTGGGTTAACATCGAAGCCTGGGGACGGCTGGGCGAAGTCTGCCAGGAATATTTGAAGAAGGGCAGTCTTATTTTTCTCGAAGGCCGTTTGAAGACCGATAAATACGAGGACAAAGGCGAGACCCGCTACTACACCAAAGTGGTGGCGCAAACCCTGCAATTCCTCGACAAGCGCCCGGCCGAGGAGCCATTGATGGCTGTGGATGAAGAACCTGGAGAGTACGAGGCGTAAGTGTAGTGGGAAGAGAATAGAAAAACGCGAGGCGCAAACACGCTTCGCGTTTTTTCGTGGGGCAAATTCAGGAATTAGAACCCTTCGAGTTTGCTCAAGTCAGCAATGCCATTTGACAGGCTGGCGATCTGCCTGACCAGCGCAAGGCGGTTTTGCCTGACCTTCTCATCCTCTGCCATGACCATGACTTTGTCGAAGAAGGCGGTGATGACAGGGATAAGCACGGCAACCGTGGTTAGGAATTCGTTCACATCGGCAAACGAGGCGGGCGCAACACTTACAGCCTGATACAGAGCTTTCTCGGCGTCTTCCACAAACAACTGATCACTGATAACTGACAACTGTTCACTGCTTACTGACGCGGAGCGGATGATGCGGACACAGCGGGCGAAGCCGTCCAGAATGGGAGTCCAATCCTCCCGAACCACCCACGCGGACAACTGATTCACCGCTCGAACCGTTCCCGCAGGGTTGTTGGGTTGCGCCGCGAGGACGGCATCCACAACATCGTGCTTGAAGCCCATGTCGCCGAGGACCACCTTCAAACGTCCCGCGAGGAATTCCAGAATCTGCTTCTGCGCCTCGTCGCTGACGGGGATGGGCTGGGTCTTTGCAGAAAGTTTCACCGCCGTGGCAAGGTCGAAGTTCACGTCATGCTCGATGAGCGGCTGAACAATGCCGATGGCGGCGCGCCGCAGACCGAAGGGGTCTTTCGCGCCTGTAGGGGCGAGACCCGCCGCAAACATGCCGACAAGGGAATCGATGCGGTCTGACAGGGCAAGCGCCAGCCCAATCTTCGACTTCGGGACGGCTTGATACTGCTCCGAAATCGCCCCCGCCGCTTCGGCTGGCTCGCCGCTTCGCAATGCATATTCGCTGCCAATGATGCCTTGAAGGGAAGTCATCTCGGTCACCATCTGGGTTACGAGGTCGGCTTTGGAAAGATAGACCGCGCGCGCCAGATGTTTGATCTCCAGCAACTCTTTGAAGCCGAGCATCGCGCCCAGTTCCGCGCCGAGTTTCAACATGCGGTCGGACTTGTCGAGCATGGAACCGAGTTTGGTGTGGAACATCAAGCCAGACAACTTCGGACGGAATTCTTCGAGCTTGAGTTTAAGGTCTTCACGGACGAAGAAGTTGGCGTCGGCGAAGCGCGCGCCGAGGACGTGTTCGTTTCCTTCGCGGACAATGTCGATACCGATGTCGTCACCGTTGCGGATTGCGATGAAATGCGGCAACAAGGTCGAAGGTCGAAGGTCGAAGGTCTGGTCTGACTTTTGACCTTCGACTTTTGACTGAACTGGAAAATATCGCTGGTGTTTCTTCATCACCGAGATCAGCACATCTCTCGGCAGGGCAAGGAATTCCTTGTTGAAACCGCCCATGACCGCGGTTGGCTTTTCGATGAGATTTGCAACTTCTTCGAGCAAGGGCGACTGACCAGTCGCCCCTACATAATCGATGATGGCTTCACCACCAATCAACGCCGCCGCCTGCTTGACCTGCTCCACGATGGCAGATTTGCGCTCCTCTTTGTCGAGGAGAATGCCTGCTTCGCGGATGACATCGAAATACTTATCGGCAGAGGGAATCTTGATCTCAGGCGAGTCGTAGGGGCGTAATCCACGGCTCACGTTTCCACTCACCACGCCAGCATATTCAAACGGGATGACCATGTCGCCGAGCAAGGCAACGAACCAGCGAATCGGGCGCGAGAATGCCACGCCAGAGTCATTCCAGCGCATGGACTTCTCGAACTTGATGCTTTCAACCAGTTTGGGCAAAGCCTCGGCGAGGACTTCGGGAGTCGGGCGTCCCTTTTGCTTGACGACGGCAAAGACGTATTTGCCCCCGCCTTCTTCGCGGACTTCCAGCGCGGACGGGTCGATACCGTTCTTCTTGGCAAAGCCCATCGCGGCTTGAGTCGGCTTGCCATCCTTGTCCAAAGCCTTGTCTGCGGGCGGACCTTTGACCAGGTCTTCGCGGTCGGGCTGATTCGGGGCGAGAGAGTCAACAGAAACGACGATCCGCCGAGGGGTGGTGAAGACGCGGATGTCCTTGTGGGCAAGTCTAAGTTCGTCAAGCAGAGTCGGGATACGAGTAACGAGTTGCGAGTAAGCAGAATCCACATCATCCGCAGGGAGTTCTTCGACGCCGATTTCAAGGAGGAAGGAAGTTGGTACATTGGGAATCGGTAGATTGGTCTTGCCCGATTCCCGATTTACCAATTTACCAGTTCCAGATTCCTTCAATAACGGATATTCAAGTCCCTTGCGTTGCTCTCCATAACTTACCGCCACGCCCCTGGCAAGTTCTCTTATTCTTCTAAAGAAGGCTTGTCTTTCGGCAACAGAAATTGCCCCGCGTGTATCTAATATATTGAAGGAGTGCGAGCACTTGAGGACGTAGTCGTGGGCGGGGACGATCAGCCCCTGCGCGAGACACGCGTCGGCTTCGGCAGAGAAGAGGTCGTACATCGCGCGGACACGTTCCACGTCGGCAACTTCGAAATAATATTTCGAGTGCTCGAATTCCTCCTGATGACGAATCTCGCCATAACTGACGCCCGCGCCCCAGTCCTCGTCCCAGATGGCTTTGGCGTTGTTGAGCGCGATCAGGATGCGTTCGAGCCCGTAGGTGATCTCCACCGAGACGGGGTCGAGCGCCACGCCGCCCATCTGCTGGAAGTATGTGAACTGCGTAATCTCCTGCCCGTCGAGCCAGACCTCCCAGCCGAGTCCCCACGCGGAGATGGCGGGTTGTTCCCAGTTATCTTCCACGAAGCGGATGTCGTGCTGGCGCGGGTCAATGCCGAGGGCTTTGAGCGAGTCGAGGTAGAGTTCCTGCGGATTCCCTGGATCGGGCTTGAGGATGACCTGATACTGGGTGTGGAGTTGGAAGCGGTTGGGATTCTCGCCGTAACGCCCGTCATCGGGGCGGACAGACGGCTCGACGTACGCCACGTTCCACGGCTCGGGTCCGAGCACGCGCAGGAAGGTGTTGGGGTTCATCGTCCCCGCGCCCACCTGGGTGTAGTAGGGCTGGGTGATCAGGCATCCGTGCGATGCCCAGAAGTTTTGGAGTTTGAGGATGATTTCTTGAAAGGAGGAGGGTTTGGTCATTTACGATTTCCGATTTAGATTGTAGAGGGGGATTATAACTGA
>DAOUAS010000031.1:0-64077 GCA_034433295.1 Anaerolineales bacterium
ACCAACTCATCGGCGTGACCAAAGCGACATTCGCGGCTGCGGAGTCAATACGTCAAAAATCCGCCGTGGATATTTAACGCTCCCAGATAAAACAGGAGATGATATGAAAACTGCGCTGCTCGTTATCGACATCCAGAAGGACTACTTTCCAGGTGGAAAACACCCATTGAAGAATCCGCTTCCCGCCGCTCAGAAAGCCCATATGCTGCTTCAATGTTTCCGCGAACATGGCGGTCATCATATCCACATTCAGCACATTTCAATCGAACCCGACGCATCCTTTTTCCTTCGAGGCGACAGCGGTTCCGATATCCATGATGCGGTCGCGCATTTCGAAGGCGAACCGATCGTTTACAAGCACCATCCAAACTCGTTCCGCGAGACGAACCTGCTGGAAATATTGCGGAACTGGCGGATCGAACGCGTGATCGTCACCGGAATGATGACGCACATGTGTGTGGATGCCACTGCCCGCGCCGCGGCCGATCTGGGTTTCAAGGTGATCGTCGTGGAGGATGCCTGCGCCACCCGCGACCTGACCTTCGGCGATACCGTCATTCCGGCCGAGCATGTTCACCGGGCATTTCTTGCCGCGCTCCAATCCTATGGCCGGGTGCTGAAAGCGGATGAAGTCATCGCGCTGCTGGCGGAAGAAATGGTCAGGCAGTTTACAAACTTCAAACCAATCCGTCTTGCAAATCAAGCAGACGGATAAAAAAGGACGAACCCGGCAAAAACCGGGTTCGTTGTATGATGGATGGGATAACGATTGGGCTATGGCGTATACATGTCAGGAGCAGACCAGGGGCCCGGCCCGTATGTCCGGTTGTTGGCGCGAACACACCAGTAATAGGGAGTGCCCGCAGTCAAATTGTAGGCAGGCTGATAACCGGTGGTCGGGAAATTCACTGTGGCGCTAATTCCCGGGCTGACACAGGCGGGATTTTTGGAAATCAAGATGTTATAGCTGGTTGCATCGTTGACAGGATTCCACCTGAACACGGGGCGGAGCGTTGTGGCCGGCGCCGCCGTATCGGGCGGGGAAATCAAGGTTGGAGTTCCAATCACCATGCGGAAGGTGCTTGTCGCTGACCATGTACTGCATTGTACGGGCACGGCGTCATTACAAGCACGTACACGCCAGTAATATGTCATGGCGGGATTCAATACGCCGGCGGCAATCGCATGGAAATTTTCATTGGGGTCGCCCAAAGCGGTTTGAATCACAGGCGTCGCCAGAACCGTAAAATTGGTGTCCAGGGCAATCTCGAGTTCGTAGTAGTTGAAAGCGGCGGGGCCAAACGGCGTGATGGACTTGGTCCAACTAAACACGGGCGTAGGCTCGACCGCGGTGGGCATCACCAGCTTGTTGCCAATCGGCGCAACGGGCGTTGGAGTGCTGGGCGGATTGGCGGATTGAAACGACTGTGGAAGGGCTGCAAGGCTTACGCCATACAGGGAGCCGCCGTTGGCATATACCGTCCAGGTAAGTTCCCTATCCTTCGGCAAGTCCACCTTGGGTTGATATTGAGAAGTGGTGGCCGCGGCGCTAAGAATCGTGGTCTTCTTTACCTTGTCATAGATGACGATTTTATAGCTGACAGCCCTATAGACATCATCCCAGTCGAAGCAAGGTCGGGGTATAACGGCATCGGGAGTGACATTTCCCTTGCAGTCGGTCAGGGTAAGCCCGGTTGGGCGGTCCACTGTGATTCTTATCGAGCGCACAATCGACCATGCGCTATATTCTCCAGCGCTGTTATAGGAGCGCACGCGCCAATAATAGGTATGAGCGTTATAGAATGGATTACCTGGCGGGGGGCCTGCCACAACCTCGGGTTCAACGTCATACCATGACTCCTCCCGCCTGTTTGTCTGATCGGTTATGGGATCGTGAGCCTGGTCGATCATCGGAAAGTTGGGGAAAAGCGGCTTGGGGCGCACAACCGCATAGACCGGATCGCCAACAAGGTTGTCCGGCAGAATCGGATACGGCAATGGATAGCTGAGCGGATCAACCTCGCCTCCATAGGGCGGTATGGTGTCGTCCGGATATTCATAGCCTTTGAAGTTGCTGTTGTACGAAATCTCGACTTCGTATTTTGCAAAAGTGGTTCCGCCCGGAAGGTTTACCTTGTTCCAAACAAGCCGGGGGGATTCGTCGTTGGTCAGGGTACCATCAACCGGACCGACAAGTTCCGGAATGCTTGGGGGGTTGGCTGTCTTGAAAATCTGCACGTCCGACCAGTCACTCGACCCATACAGGGAATGGTTGCCTCTAATACGCCAACAAAGAATGTAATTGGGATACTTGTCGAGGTTGGCAGCGTACTCGGTTTCCGAAAAAGGCACGTTGACATTAATGATCGTCGAGAGAAATTTGCTATCCTCCGGATTTGCAAGGTTGCAATTTCCCGAAACATAGGAAGCCACTTGAATGGTGAGAGTATCCGCATTGAACGGAACCAAACCCCACTTGAAAACAGGTCGCAAACTCAACAGATTGGCGTTTTCCCTGACCGTTCCGGTAAAGACGGGACTGATTGTTTTGGTTGTTCCGGCGCCAGGTCCCTCCAACCCAGGCACATTGCCCAAAGTTTCCCCTGGATCCAGCTTCGCCGCATCGATTTCTCCCACAATTGTGGTATAGAAGATAAACAGAGAGGACGTGCTGTATTCGCCGTCTCCATTGAATGCCTTGATCCGCCAGTAATATGTGGTGGCCGGCGCGAGATTTGCGGAAGCGGGAACCCGATAGGTACGATTGGCAGTGGAAGGAATTCCAAACTGGTTTCCGAGGGAAGGTTCAGTGACCTCATCTGCTGTAAAAACCGGGGCAGTCGTGGTAACTTGCTTGGTGTCGAAAATTTCGACCATGTATGTTCCCCACGTCTCGATGGACTGAATCGAAACCGGCTTCCAGGTAAGCAGCGGCGTGGCAGACACGCTAACGTTATTCGGGCTGACCAGCACTGGAATGGACGGCGGATTTGGGGATATAAATGAACCGAACGCAGACCAACCGCTTGTGCCCAACAAGGAATTATTTGCGCGCACCCGCCAGTGAAGCGCAATATTGGGCGCCAAATCGCTGGTTAGGAGATATTGATTGGCCGGAATCGCGGAGGAGGAAATCGTGGCCTGGCGGTATATGACCGAGAAACCCGGATCCATCGAGAGTTGAATCGTATAACTATCTGCATTTTGCAGTCCGGGAGTCCACTTGAATGTGGGGCGCAGGGTGAGCAGGTCGCCCGGAGCAAGCGGAACAAGCGTAGGCGGCTGCACGCCCACGCGGAAAACTCCTACTGTAGACCAGGTAGAGGATGCGGCGCTGTCGTTTGCGCGCACATGCCAGTAATACGTCCTGCCGTAATCAAGGGCGCCGCCCGCAACAGTGAATTCCAGGGCGGACGGCGGGGCTACAGTGCCTGTGTCCACAGTACTTACAAAAGCGCCGTTTGACAAAACCGCCGAACTATCAGAAACTTCCACGTCATAATCCACAATGGTGGCGGGCAGGGTGGTCGTGGACCTTGACCATTTCAAAACCACCGCGCCAGGATCCACCTTCACCGCTTTATTGATCGGCGAAACAAGGGATGGTCTGGTTGGCGCAGCAAGGGGAGCAAACGCTGTCAATACGAGCACAGCAATCAGTCCCCCCAACAGGTATTTCACAATTTTCATTTTTGTCTCCTTAATATACTCAATGAAAAGGTTTTTCTTACAACATACTAAGCGAAATTTGCAGAAAGCCTCCTACTGTTTTTCTGAAATCCTGGCTCTTTCAATAAATTTCCATTATTCTTGGCATATACGAGTGTGGTCAGCATAAAACATAACAAAAAAAAAGTCAATAGCCCATAATTTACCGTAGGTTTTTTGCAAAGCGGGCGTCGGTTTTGTCACCGAAAATCAATGACCTGTCAACGAAAGGTTCATTTGCATTTGCCGTGATGCAGGGGCGGGGTTGCCCCGCCTCTACGGTACACATCAATCAATTGTCTATATTTGGACATGCATCACGGCAATTCGCAGAGGGCCCAACGAGACGCACTGTAGATTATGTTACACTCACGTCACTTCATATCCCGGCTACAGTAAAACTCGAAGATTGTCTATGCGAATATTTCCGCATGGTTGACTTATCTCAGACACATGATCTACCTTCTCATCGAATTTCTCGACGAACTGGTCTTTGGCGTCAGCGAGACAGCCTGGCCTTTGATCCGTGACGACCTACATCTCACCTATACCCAAATCGGCCTCGCCCTCAGCCTGCCGGGTCTCATCGCCGCCTTCTTCGAACCCTTCATCGGCATCCTCGGCGATGTTTGGAAGCGCCGCACCCTGATCCTGGCTGGCGGTGTGTTCTTTATCGTTTCCCTCTTCACTACGTCCGCAAGCACCTCCTTTCTCCTTCTGTTGATCTCCTTCATCCTGTTCAATCCGGCCTCAGGGGCATTCGTCACCCTCTCGCAGGCAAACCTGATGGATGCGGACCCGGCACGCCATGAGCAAAACATGGCACGCTGGACTTTTGCGGGGTCGCTCGGTGTACTGGTGGGGCCTATCCTGCTTGGTACATTTGTCCATTTTGGGCTGGGTTGGCGTGGAACGTTTGCCCTGCTTGCCTCCTTCTCCGCCCTCTGCCTGCTCTTTGCCGTCCGCAAAATGCCGCCCGATGCCGCCTCCCATGCGCCCCTTCCCTCCTTCAATAAGGTCTTCGATGGATTCCGTGCCGCATTAGCCGCCCTGAAACGCAGGGGGGTCTGGCGCTGGCTGATTCTGCTCGAATTTGCCGATTTGATGTTGGATGTCCTGCTCAGTTACCTGGCCCTTTATTTTGTGGATGTCGCCCGGGTCACAGAAACACAGGCAGGCATCGCCGTCACGATCTGGCTGGCGCTCGGCTTGCTGACCGATTTCCTCTTCATCCCCTTTATCGATAGGCAGCCAAACAGCATGAAATATCTTCGTTTCACCGCCGTGTTGGAGCTGGCAGCCTTCTCGGTCTTTCTCGCTGTTCCAGGTTTTATTCCCAAACTCATTGCGATTGTCTTTGTCAACCTCTGTAACACCGGCTGGTATCCGATTCTGCAAGGCAGGTTATACTCCTCCCTGCCCGGACAAAGCGCCAGTATCATGGCAATCGGCTCCGTCATTGCGCCATTCTCAAAAATTCTGCCTTTACTGATTGGACTGCTTGCGGATAAATTTGGTTTGGGAATTGCCATCTGGGTTTTGCTTCTTGGACCCATCGCCCTGCTGATCGGACTGCCACGAGAAAACCTGCCTCAGCGACAATGACACCTCAAACCTCGATTTATCTCCACATCCCCTTTTGTAAACACCGCTGCGCCTACTGCGATTTCAACACCTACGCTGGGCAGGAGAGTTTGATTCCGCAGTATGTGGATGCGATTATCAAAGAGATCGAATTTGTTGGACGCCAGATCACCAATCTACCTAATTACCAATCTA
The DNA here is from genome assembly GCA_034433295.1 of Anaerolineales bacterium. Taxonomy (GTDB): domain Bacteria; phylum Chloroflexota; class Anaerolineae; order Anaerolineales; family Villigracilaceae; genus Villigracilis. The sequence continues at coordinate 5,488 of DAOUAS010000031.1, forward strand.
CCATCCACACAATTTTCTTCGGCGGCGGGACTCCCTCCCTGCTGACTGCGCCCCAGTTTGATTCCATTCTCCGAGCCTTGTGCTCCGCCTTTGACCTCACCACTGACGCAGAGATCAGCATCGAAGCCAACCCCGGCACGATCTCACCACAAAAGCTGGACGGCATCCGCAAAGCAGATATAAATCGCATAAGTTTTGGCGTGCAGTCCGCAAACACTGAAGAACTGCGGATGCTGGAACGCATCCACGATTTTTTCACTGTCATCCAATCCGTTTCCGACGCCAGAAAAGCGGGCTTCGACAATTTGAATCTCGACCTGATTTACGGTTTGCCTGAACAAACGCTTGCATCATGGAAAACCACCCTCTCCCGCATCGTTGACCTGCACCCCGAACACATCTCCGCTTATGCCCTGACTCTCGAACACGGCACGCCCTTTGGACGATGGTCAACCAAAGGTCTGCTCCCCATCCCCCACCCCGATCTCTCCGCCGAGATGTACGAGTACGCCGAAGAATTTTTGGAAGCAAACGGGTATGTGCATTACGAGATTTCAAATTGGTCAAAGAAGAGCAAGGATGAAGGCGGAATTATGAAGGATGAAACTTTTTTTCATCCTTCATCCTTCATCCCTCATCCTTTTTTTGCCTGCCGTCACAACCTCCAATACTGGCATTCCCTCCCCTACCTTGCTTTCGGTGCAGGTGCGCATGGATACGCCAATGGCTACCGATATTCTAATGTCCTGCGAATCAAAACTTATATTGACCGGCTTGTCAATTCCCAATCTACCAACCTACCATTCCCCCTCTCCCCCGCCGCCGTCAACCACCACAAACAAACTTTACACAACGACATTTCTGATTACATGATTAACAACTTACGGTTGACTCAGACCGGGGTCGTCGAATCAGATTTCAGGGAGAGGTTTGGGGTTAGGTTGTTGGATGTGTTTGGAAATGAAGTCGAAGAGTTAATCCGCCTGGGGCTGCTTGAAAAAAAGACTTCCGAATTCTCGGAGAATTCGGAAGTCTATCGCCTCACCAAACGCGGCAGGCTTCTGGGAAATCAAGTATTCATGAAGTTTGTCTAACGCAATCAAAAAGCCCCCCAAGTCACCGACTCGGAGGGCTTCCTCATTACTTATTACTGACTGACTTACTTCTTCTTTGACACTTTCTTCCCCTTCGAGGACGATGTGACAGCCTTCTTCACAACCTTCTTGGCTGCAACTTTCTTGACGACTTTCTTCGCAGCGGGTTTCTTGGCAGCAACAGCCTTGGGAGCAACGGGCTTGACAGCATAGTCGAGAGCCGCATGGGCAGCCGCAAGGCGGGCAATCGGCACGCGGAAGGGCGAGCAGGAAACGTAGTTGTTGCCGATGATGAAGCACCATTCGACGGAGTTCGGGTCGCCGCCGTGTTCACCGCAGATCCCCACTTCGAGGTTCGGGCGAGTGGCGCGTCCATCATTGATCGCCATCTGCATGAGTTTGCCCACGCCGCCGCGGTCAATCGTCTGGAAGGGATTGGTCGCCAGAATGCCCTGTTCCTGATAGGTGATGAGGAAGTTGCGTTCGGCGTCGTCGCGGGAGTAGCCGTAGGTCATCTGGGTCAGGTCGTTGGTACCGAAGGAGAAGAACTCAGCTTCCTTGGCGATTTCGCCAGCGGTGGCAGCAGCGCGCGGAATTTCGATCATCGTACCGAACTTGTATTCGAACTTGATGTTCTTCTCAGCCATCACTGCGGAAGCAATGCGCTCGAGGCGGGGTTGAATCCACTCGAGTTCCTTGACCGTGCCAGTGAGTGGGATCATCACTTCGGGCTTGACGGTGATTCCGCGCAGGGTGCAGTCGGCGGCGGCTTCCATGATCGCACGAACTTGCATTTCCACAATTTCGGGCATGACGATGCTCAGACGGACGCCGCGCAGACCCATCATCGGGTTGGATTCGTGCATTCCCTTGATGGATTCGAGCAAACTTTCCTTGGCAGCCAAACCTTCGGTCTGACCCTTCACCTGCATCTCGATCACTTCGCGCAGGAGTTTTTCTTCGTCGGGCATGAACTCATGGAGCGGCGGGTCGATCAGGCGGATGATGACGGGATAGCCGTCCATCGCCTCGAACAGACCGTCGAAGTCTGCGCGCTGGGAGGGCAGCAACTTGTTGAGGGCGGCGGTGCGACCTTCGCTGGTTTCGGAGAGGATCATCTCCTGAACGATAGGCAGGCGCTCGGGCTCAAAGAACATGTGCTCGGTGCGGCAGAGACCAATACCCACGGCTCCATAGGAGCGGGCGCGGCGAGCATCTTTCGGGTAATCGGCGTTCGCCCAAACCTGCAAACCACGCATCGGCTTGCCGTTGGAGTCCACGCGGATACCTTTGCGGGCGGAAACTTCATCCGCCCAGGTGAGCAGGGTCATCAACTCGGTCTGCTCTTCGAGCGAGGGGGTGGTCATCGGGATCTGACCAATGAAGACCTTGCCGGTGGTTCCGTCGACAGAAATCCATTCGCCTTCCTTGACGACCTTGTCACCGACCTGCATCTCGCGTTTTTCGAGATCGATCTTGATGGCGGAAGCGCCGACCACGCAAGGGATACCAAATTGGCGGGCGACCACTGCCGCATGGGAGGTGGCGCCACCTTCGCTGGTGAGCACGCCCTGGGCAGCGATCATGCCATGAACGTCATCGGGCTTGGTGAAGGGGCGGACCATGACGGTCTTCTGTCCCTGTTCCTTTGCCATCTTTTCGGTGAGGTCAGCGTCGAAATAAACCTGACCCACAGCCGCGCCGGGGGAGGCGTTTACACCCTTGGCGAGGAACTTGCCTTCCTTCTCAGCCTTGTCCATCGCGACGGCGTCATATTGCGGGTGAAGCAGGGCATCCACCTGTTCGGGGGTGACGCGCTTGATGGCTTCCTCCCTGGTGATGAGTTTTTCGTTCGCCATATCCACAGCCATCTTAACGGCGGCTTTGGCTGTGCGCTTGCCCACGCGGGTCTGGAGCATCCACAGTTTGCCGCGCTCGATGGTGAATTCCACGTCCTGCATGTCGCGGTAGTGCTTTTCGAGTTTGGCGGTGATGTCCATGAACTGCTTGTAGGCGGCGGGCATCTGGTCGTTGAGGTGGACAATCGGGTCGGCATTGCGAATGCCAGCCACCACGTCTTCGCCCTGGGCATTGATGAGGTACTCGCCCATCATCAACTTTTCGCCGGTGGAGGGGTTGCGGGTGAACGCAACGCCAGTGGCGGAGTCGTCGCCCATGTTACCGAACGCCATGGTGCAGATATTGACAGCGGTTCCGAGGGTGTGGGAGATCTTTTCCTTGTTGCGATAGTCAACAGCACGTTTCCCATTCCAAGACTTGAATACGGCTTCGGTCGCCAGTTCCAACTGTTTGAACGGGTCCTGCGGGAAGTCCTGACCGGTCTTTCCCTTGTACGCTTCCTTGAACTTCTCGACGATTGCCTGCCAGTCTTCGGCGGTCATTTCGGTGTCGCCCTTGTAGCCCTTTTCGGCTTTGTAGGCGGCGAGGGGATGTTCGAAGGGTTCATCGCCCGTTTCCATCACCACCGAGCCGAACATTTCGATCAGGCGGCGATAGGAGTCATACACGAAGCGCGGATTGCCCGTAGCCTGCACCATGCCTTCGGCGACCTTGTCGGTCAGACCGATGTTGAGGATGGTGTCCATCATGCCGGGCATCGAGAACTTGGCGCCAGAGCGGCAGGAAACCAGCAGAGGATTGACAGGATCGCCGAACTTCTTGCTGGTTGCTTTTTCGACGGCTTTGAGCGCCTTCAATTCCTGGTCCCACATGCCGGCGGGGAATTTCCCAGCCGTCTGATAAGCGTTACAGGCTTCGGTGGTCACCGTGAAGAACGGCGGTACCGGCACACCTGCGCGTGTCATATCCATCAAACCCGCGCCCTTACCGCCCACGATGGACTTTACGCCGTCCCATGAGCCGCCAGCGAGCTTCTCGACTTCCTTGACCTCACTGAAGAGGTAAACCCATTTTTTCATTTTTATCTCCTACAAAGATGGAATTTGGAAAACCCCGGAACCCCTGCTTGCGCATTTTTCAATCCACAAAACTTTCCGAAGTCCTTAGTTATGGAAAATAACCGTCCGATATTTTACCAAAAAGGAGGAATTTCACAACGGGCAAAATACGCCCTGACATGGCTGTAGCAAAGTCGAGAAAATCTCAACGCGAATGGCGTGAATTGTCGAATGGGACGAATAAAAACGGGAAAATTCAAGTAATTCACCCATTCGAGGTATTCACGTTAAACCAACGACCATGTACGCCCTGACATGGCTTTTACAAAATCGGGAAATCCTTAACGCAAACCCTGCACAGCGCGGCAGAGCGAATAATAGAATCAGTTCAGCAGCCTTGAAAGTTGTAAATCGTCCCGACGCGCAGGAATCGTCACAGCGAAGCACGATTGTAAATACATTGCAAAGTAAATTATTTAAATAATCAGGCATAATCAACGCACGGAATAAAAATTATGCCTACAAAAATACTTGTAATCGACGACGATCTTGCAATCACAGACCTGATGAGCATGCTGCTCAAAACCCACGGCTTCGAGGTGTTTACGACCAACAGCGGGTCGGATGGAATCAGGCTGGTAAAGGAGGTGCTGCCCAACGTGGTGCTCCTCGACCTGATGATGCCCGACCTGGACGGCTGGCAGGTAAGCAAGGCAATACGCGCTTTCAGCAATGTGCCCATCCTGATCCTTTCCGCAATCAACGATCCGGCCATGGTCGCCAGTGTTTTGGATGCCGGCGCCGACGACTTTCTCGTCAAGCCCGTTCCGAGCAGCGTGCTGGTGGCAAACATCCGCAAGATGGTACGGCAAACTGGTTCGCTGGGAAGGGTGACCATAAAAAAAAATAACACCTTGACGGAAGCGCAGACAATTACGCTATAGTTTGCACCTGCCTGACAATAAAAAAGCCGTTCTCATCGAGCGGCTTTTTTATTTCAAAAAAAATCTACCGGATAAAGTGTAACCCATCTGCCGTTCCAGTCGGGGTCTCCAGCATTGGCATATGACCAATCCCTGGAAGTTCGACCAATCTCGCAGACGAAAGGATGGTTTTGATTTCCCGCGCGCGCTCGATGGAAATCAAAACATCCTTATCGCCATGAACCATTGCGACAGGGAAGGAGACAGAGGAAAGGTACGAGAACGCATCTTTCCGTTCTGCCATTGCCTTTAATGCCCCGATCACGGCGGCAGGAGACTGCCGTTCCATCAGAGAGCGGACAAACGCCCGCACCCTCGCGTCAGCAGAGAGTTTCGGCGTCATCCCTTCGACAATGAGTCCCACACCCTGTTGGAGAACGTTAGCGGCTTCTCTATACCGATTGGCTTTACGTTCGGGGGTATCGGCAGCGGCCTGCGAAGCGACCAGTCCCACTCCGCTGACACGACCCGGGTATTTCCTCGCAAAGGCCAGGGAAACGTATCCGCCCATGGAGTGTCCTGCAATCGCAGTCTTTTCAATTTCCAGATGATCGAGCAGACCCGCCAGGTCATCGGCCATGTCGGTCATGGTGTACGAAGTGTCCACCGTGGTGGACTGACCAAACCCGCGCAGGTCAGGCACGATCACAGTAAATTTATCTTTGAGGAGGTCCACGACTTCAGTCCAAATCGTGTGGTCGAGTGGAAAGCCATGAACCAACATCAACGGCGCGCCGCTGCCCATTTTTTCGTAAGCCAGAGTGATGTTGTTGACCTGTATTTTTTTCATCCTTCATCCTTCATAATTCATACTTTGCGCTACTTCCACTTCACATTGACCTTCAACTTGCTGCCCAGTCTCGACTTGTAAAAAATGTAACCGTTGCCGCGCCCAAACTCGAAGACGCGGCGGGTGATGTCCACATCGGCTTTGCAGTATTCTGCGACCTTGTCCAACTCGCCAGCGCGAAACCACTCGACGGACTTCACCCCGTCGGCGGTTTTATTCGTCCCAAGGCTGGCGCTGGCGACGTTATCGAGGCTGACGCGGAAGCCGAGAATCTGATGCAGGTCGAAGAGCATGTCCAGCGTGGGGATGGAGGCAAAGCGCGCGTCGGGCACATAAGGCTGGAGGACGCGATAATCGAAGCCTTTTACGTTAAAACCGATCACTTTCGTCGCGGATTTCAATTCCTGGACTAGGGCAGGAACATCTTGTTCCCAGTAAACGGTGAAGTCGTTGCGTTCGGTGGACCAGGTCACGCCGCAGGCGACTTTTAATTTGTCAACATGTTCCTGCCCGCCGACATCTTCAAAGAGGTTTTGGGTTTCGAGATCGAAGAAAACGTAGTTCATGGTTCACCTTTTGTTGTATTTCGCGCTGAGCGTCACCTGCCCTGACGGGCGGTGTCAGGGAGTCGAAGCGCAGTTGGATTAGTCGTCCTTCAACTACGCTCAGGACGTGATTTTCGCCAACTCCTCGCGGGCAAATGCCAGCGCCTGATCGCGGGACTCGATTTTTCCAGCCGCCTGATTCTCGCGGATGGATTCCAGCAACTTCCCGACGACGGGTCCCGGCCCAATATCAAGTTCCTTCATCAATGTATTACCATCCAACAAACGCGGCGGCGAGATGACCTCTTCTGGCTTTTCGTAGTAGTTTTCCAAGAGGATGCGGGCGATATCGAGATAGACCGTCCAGGTTTCGACAGTCAGGGCGTGGGCGCGGGTGGCGCGGACATCCGCCAGCGCAAGTAGGACGAGGTCAATGCCTGCTTTACCGCTGTCACGGAAAAAACGATAGATGGCTTTGCGTGAGGGAGTCTGCTTGTCCCTTTCGAGACGGTCGGCGAAGAAATGAAACCGCATGTGATTTTTGACGACGACTCGCACGCGCTCGATTTCGTCATTGCTGACGTTGAAGGAACGCAGTCTTTCGGCGGCGACCTCCGCGCCTTTTTCATCGTGGTCGAAAAAGCGGATGCGCCCCGACTCTTCAAGCAGTTTGGTCTCAGGCTTGCAGACGTCATGATACAGGGCGGCAAAGAACAAGAGGGAACGAAGGGAACGATCAGGGTTGAGTTGCGTGGCGAAATGGCTTGCTATCTGCTCGCGATAACGTCCAAGCCGCAAGCCAAGCAGACCTGTGAACATGTCGTTGGTTTTCTCGGCGTCGTACCCAACCCGCAGAGCGGAGATGGTCTGGTCGAGATAATCCAGCGCGGACAGGGTGTGAGTCCACACATCGTACACATGCGGCTCGGATTGGGTCACGCCCTTCATGGCGGTAAGTTCGGGCATTAGATACGGAAAGACGCCGAGCATTTCCAGCGCGCGCATACAGGCATCGGGTTTGAGTCCACCCAGCATCTTGAAAATCTCGTCACGCAGGCGTTCAGGCGAGATACGCCCCAACTCACTTGTGGACTGTTTCATCAATTCGCGGGTATTCTTTTCGATGTGAAAATCGAGAGACGCGGCGAGACGCACGGCGCGTAAAATTCGTACCGGGTCATCGGACAGCGACGTGGGCAGGCAGGCACGAATAATCTTTGCACGTAAATCCTTGCCGCCACTGGTGGGGTCGATGATGGTTTCGTCGCGCAGGTTGTAGGCGATGGCGTTGATCGTGAAATCGCGTCCGCGCAAATCTTCAATCAAACCCGCGCCGCGATAAACAGCGAAATCGAGGAAGATACGTGAGCCGTCTTCCACTGTGACAATGACCCGTCCTGTATCACGCTCATCATCTAGGACAAGAAAGTCCGCGCCAAGGGCGTTGGCGACTTTTCGGGCAATGGAGATACCGTCTGCCGGCACGGAAAAGTCAAGGTCGGGCGAAGGACGGGAAAGCAGGATGTCGCGCACCGCGCCACCGACGAGATAAACCGCCTGTTCGGCGGGCAGAATATCCATGACTTTCCTTACCAACGGGGGAAGCGGAAACATGAAGACGATCTCCGGTCTTTCCTTGTGACGGCTTTGCTGGGAGGCGCGCAGGGCTTGTTCGGCGGTATCTCCCTGCGCGATAACTTTTCCGCGCAGGCGTGCCACCCAACGTCCCGCATAGGGCGAATGAAGGTCATCAGCCATTGCGCGAGTATAACAAATTCGAGTGAAAAAAACGTAACTTAACCCAAGCTGCCGCCATACGCGCCTTGTGTCATGCTGAGGAACGCTCTTTCCCCGAAGCATCTCTGACACAATCAATCGAGACCCTTCGGTCGCGGAAAACACGCTCCCTCAGGGCGACATGGTCCTTCTCATTCCAAGGTAGCAACTTGGGTTACTTATTAATGCTATACTCTTTTTAGCCGGAGCAGTTTCCTGTATCGAGAAAGGAAATGAAATGAAAAAAACATCCCTGTTGTTCCTTATCCTGGCTTTGGTTATGACGCTTCTCGTTTCCTGCAATCTCAGTCCTGATGTTGCGGATGGTCAAATTGCGCCTCAGTCCACCCCCGCCCTGGCCCCCACAACCATCACACTTGAGATCCAGGCTAACACTTCCGCCCTGACCGCCGCTGGACAGATCATCGAATATACATATAACGTCAAAAATACGGGAGCAGTGGCTGTTCCGGGAGTCATTACCGTCACCGGCGCAAGTTGTAATCAAATAAACACGGTAGGTAATCAGGATGGAAATCTGGATCCGGGAGAGTCTGTCGTTTGTACGTATCAATACACCGTCGTCCAGGCGGACATCGATAATGGTTCGGTCGTCAATAATGCGATGGCGGTCGTCAACGGGATCAACTCGAATCCGGTAGTTACGACAATCTACAAGCCTGCTCCTTCCGCGCTTAACCTGACCAAGACTGCAAATCCAACCACCTACGACCAGCTTGGGCAGATGATCACCTATACTTATGTCATCATGAACAGCGGCGCTGTGGTTTTGGGCCCGGCCCAATTCACCATAACCGACGCCGGCTTTAACTCCCCTTTTAATTGTGGTGAAGCCAATGCCAGCCTGCAACCCAATGGGACCCTGACGTGTGCGGCCATCTATGCCATCACCCAGGCGGACCTGGATCGGGGTTCCGTGGCAACCAGCGCAACCGCGTCGGGTGGCGGCGCGGCGGCCTCGCCCCCGGCCAGCGTCACGGTCACAAAGGCGGGCGCTGCTGTTGTCAACCCCGACCCTGGTAATACTACCCTGACACCAGGGTCAACGATACAGCACAAGGTTGAAGTTGGGGAATGGTTATGGCAGATTGCCCGCTGTTATGGCGCTGACCCCGCCAAAACCATACAGGCCAATCCCCAACTGGCTGATCCCAAGCGCATTTCACCGGATACGATTGTTACTGTGCCAAATATCGGAAGCGCAGGCAGGATTTACGGCCGGCCCTGTGTTGGGACGCATACTGTTCAGGCGGGCGAGACTTGGGCCTCCATCGCTCAGAAATACAACGCCGACGCCCTGGTCCTGCAAATCGTCAATGGGAATGACCTGACTGTGGGACGTGTGTTGAAGGTCCCGCTCAACTCGGCGGCTGTGGCACAGCCTGCCAAATAGAATTCATGGATGACAGTCGCTTTGCAGGCGACTGTCGTTTTTTTTATGCCAGGGGTTTGATATTCTTTGGGTTGAATACCGAGATGTGCTTGATGCCAAGCGCGGATTGGGCCGCTTTATCCAGTTCGACCCAGTAGAAACTGCGGTGTTCTGAATAGGGGTCTATCTTGAACACCATGCCCTCGTACCAGCCTTCCTTTTCTCCGAATTTGGTGTCGAGATAAATCTTCACCCTGTCGCCAACGTGGATTGATTCAGTCATGAGTTTATCTTGCCAGCGCCAGCATCGTGCGGAACGCAAGATAGATCGTCACCATGTCAGATGCTACATATTCCACGCAGCGCTCCATCGTCCGTGTGGCGTGCGGCATCAACGCGGCTTTGTCCGCCATTTCCGATTGTTCGAATTTGACGGTCAGGTTGATGGGTTTGGTCACTTTTAGAGGCTTTGGCGCCTTTTTGTTTCTCAAGTTGATGACTGCGCGTTTGGCCGTTTCTTCGATCAATTTGCCCGTCACCGTGGGAGGCAGACATTCCGCAGACATCCGTCCGGCCGCTTTCTTGACTTGCGCCGTTTCGATTTTGCTCCCGAAAAACGCCCGGGCTTCCGCGCACAAAGTTTGATCACCCGACGCCATGATGACGGGGACATTGAAGTGACCGCAAACTGCGCCGTTCAGCCCGGCTTCGCCAAACGCCTGTCCGTTGATCCACAAGCCGGACACACGCTCGTCGGACCAGGTGTGATCGAGGATGGCATTGACCGCGCCCATCCGTCCGTGATAGCCGATGAACATCACACCATCCACGTTTTCATCCACGCCCTGCACCATCGAAAGACGGGAAGGCGAACCAGAGTTCAACGTCGCGCGGGAATCCAATTCCTCGATCAAAATATTTCTCCCGGTGTTATGCCCGTCTGTCACCACGACAGATGTCGCCCCGCCGGCAAACGCGCCGCGAATGGCGGCATTCACATCCCCGGTCATCAAGTTACAAAAGCGCGGATATTCAGCACGGCCGGGATAGACCTGGTCCCAATCCACCACGCCGGTAATACCTTCCATATCTGCGGCGATCAGAATTTTCATCATGCCTCCTTGTGGTTTGAAAAAGAATTGCGGAAACCGTTTACGGTTTCCGCAATATTATACAGTGAGCTTATGGCTATTTTTGCTGACTACGGGTTGGGTGTGCCCTCGACGGCGACCCCGACCCAGGTGAAGACGTGTTTCTCGCTGACAGCGCCGGCGTTGACCCAGATGGGTTGACCCTGGTCATCGGTCCCAGCCTGGCGGACGGGTGTTACCCACCAACGCAGGACGTGGGCCACGTTGTCCTTCGGGCGGAAGGAAGTCGGTACGATGTATTTGGTGTCTGTCACGTAATCGGTCAGGCGGCGGGTTTGTTTGGCAGTGACATCCTCCACTGTGATCTGGTAGGCTTCTGCATTCCGCAGGGTTCCGACCGACGCCCATTGCAGGGTGACCACGTCGTTTGCCAGGGTGAAGGCAGCGCCATCGGCAGGCAGGAGCAGGTTTGGGGCGGGGTAGGGCGGCGGGATGGTCGCCGTCGGCGTGGGACCGGGTGTGGCCGCGCGTCGGCAAAGCGGAATCAACAGGTTCTCGCCGATGAACACGTTATCGGTGGTCTTTCCGTTGAATTCCTTGATCGCCTCGGGTGGAACGGCATAATTTGCCGCAATCGTCGAGAGGGTGTCGCCACCCTGCACGGTGATTGGAACGGTTTCGCAAGCCTGTTTGGTCGCGTCGACCGGCAGCGGTGTATTGGTTGGCGGCGGCGGCTGGGTGGCGGTTGGGTATGGAATCTTGAGTACCTGTCCCACACTGATCGGACAGGTGGAAGGCAGGTTGTTCTCGATGATGATGCTTTGAACGGAAACCTTGAATTGCGCCGCAATGAATCCGCAGGTTCCATCACCCTGGGCAACTGTGTACTCGAACGGCGGGATGTTGGTGGCGGTGGGGATGTCGGTCGGCGGCAGGGTGGGGGTAACCGTCGGCGTGATTGTGGGGGTCTCGGTTGGGGTTGAAGTCTCCACCGGGTCGAACGTCCCTTCGGGTGCGCTTGCCCGCAACGAGACAAACGAAATGATGCCGACAATTATGGCCACCACGACAAGAATACCCACCGCAACAGGCAGACTTAATGTGACGACCGGCATGCGGCTGGCTTGCACCGATTTTTCCACCTTCTTGACGGAGGACTTGGTTTCAACCTTTGCCGCAAATTCCGCGCCGCACACCAGACAGCGCGCCGCATTTTCGCTCAGGCGCGTTCCACAGGTGGGGCAGATTTTGGTTTTGCTGGAATTGGATTCTAGACTCATACGAAAAAATTATACCTTGAATTTAGACTTCCCAAGTCTCAAAGACTTCGGAAGTCTATGATAAGTCTACGTTCCCTCTACGACAACCATGTTTGTTTTGGCGTATTTGTGCCGCATGGCGCGGGCGGGCGCATATTCTTCCGAATTCAGCCAGGCTTTCGCCCGCTCGGTGGATTCAAATTCAAGGATGACGAGTCGTTTGGCGTGCCAGTCGCCTTCGAGCGTTTCGTTGGGGCCGCCACGGGCGAGATACTTCCCGCCGTACAACTTCACCGCTTTGGGCGCGAGTTTGACGTATTCCTTGTATCCTTCGGGGTCGTTGACTTCGATGTCCACAATTACATAGGCTGTCATGTTTTTTCCTTGTTACGGAGTCAAAAGTCTTCTGACTTTTGACTTTCCCTGTTTACTTCAACGTCGGGAGATGTTGAGTCCAGTTTGTTATTGAGCTTTTGGCAATGTCGTGACCAGCAACTTGTCCACGCGGCGGCCGTCCATGTCCATCACCTCGAAGCGATAGCCGTTCCACTCGAAGTTGTCGGCAGGCTGGGGGACGCGACCAAGCAGGGTCATGGTAAATCCGCTCAGGGTCTCGTACTCGTCCTCATGCGGCAGGGCATTGAAGTTGAACAGTTCCTTGAATTCATCGACCTCCAACATGCCGTCCAGCAACCAGGATCCATCCTGACGTTGAGTGGCTTGCGGTTCCTCGAATTCCATCGCCCCGACGATCTCCTCTAAAATGTCGTTGATGGTCAGCAATCCCTGCAAGCCGCCGAACTCGTCCACCACAAGCAAAAGTTCGGTGTTCTTTTCCTTGAATAATTCCAAAGCGCGGGAGGCAAACATGGTTTCGGGAATGAAAAACGCAGGCTTGAGCAGGGACTTCAAATCGAATTCCTTGTTCGACAGGCTTTCAATCAGCAGGTCGCGGGATTTGACGATGCCAAGAATGGTATCCAGAGTATCCTGTCGAACTGGAAAACGAGAAAATGGGCAGTCTGCGATCTTTGCCCTGATCTCTTCGATGGTGTCGCTGATATCCAGCCAGACGATTTCGGTGCGCGGTGTCATCAAGGAATACACCCGCGAATCGCCGAGGCTGAAAACGCCTTCCACCATTTCCTGTTCCGCCTCCTGGAAGACCCCCGCCTGTTTTCCCTGGCTGATCAACAGATGGATTTCCTCCTCTGTGACGGGCGGTTCGGAAGACGGATTGACCCCGATGACTTTCAAGACGAAATTTGTCGCCCCGCTCATCAATTTGATCAAGGGTGCGAAAATCTTGGAAAGAAAGAGCGTCGGTCCCGCCACCGCCTGGGCAATTCTTTCCGGGCTGGTCAGCCCAAGCCTCTTTGGGACAAGTTCCCCAAGCCAGATCGTCAAGATTGTGATGACCACCACCGCGATGCCCAGCGCAATCTCCTCGCTGAACTCGCCGATGTAGGGAACGTTCTGCAAAGTCGCTGCCAGCCACTCGGAAATGGTCGCGCCGCCGACCGCGCCATTCAAGACCCCGATCAATGTGATGCCGATTTGAATGGCGGACAGGAAGATGTTGGGGTCTTCGATTAATTTGAGAGCCAAAGCCGAAGACTTGTTTCCATCGCTTGCCTGTTGTTGCAGACGCGCTTTGCGCGAAGCAACCAGAGCCGCTTCTGACATCGAAAGGACGGCGTTCAGCAGGATCAAAATAAAAATCAGCGCGATTTCATTGGCAATACTCATGATTTCCTTGTCGGTTGATTGTTCAAAAGATGAGAACATTTTGCGGGATTAAAGATAACAAGCCGCGAAAACCAATTCGCGGCAAAATATCGCTTTCGCCAATTTGAGAGAACGAAGGGAAGACTGTGGGGAGCCTAGGTGCGGCTCCATGGGAGGTTCGGGCATGATAATTACAAAAACTCTTGACCTTATTTTACCTGAAAGTCACTTCTTTTTCTCGATTTTCTTCTCGATGTTTTGCAGACGCCTGTCCACATCCGCCCTGAAACGCTTCCACAGGATGGGGAGGATGAAAATCAACAGGATGGCGCCACAGGTGAGCGCCAGTTCCGCCACACTGATGTGGATCATTACCTGACCTCGATGCCCCGTCCCTCGCGGACTTCGCCCACCACCCAAACGGGCTGATTCAACTCCGCTGCCCGCTTTTGGAAGGCTGACAGTCTTTCACGTGGAATGCCCAACAGCAGGCCGCCGCTGGTCTGCGGGTCGAAGAGCAGCATTTGCGACGGCTCGTCGATCATTTCGTCGAACTTCACTGACATGCCAACATGCGCCTTATTATCGAATGCGCCGCCAGGGAAGATTCCCTTTTCGGCATAGGCGCGCGCGCCGCCCAGCAATGGGATTTGCGAATTTTGGATGGACAGCATCACGCCCGAGGCTTCTGCCATCTCCAGTCCGTGACCGAGGAACCCGAAGCCTGTGATGTCCGTCCCGCCACGCAGGTCGAATTCCACCGCCAGTTGACCAGCGACCTTGTTCAGCCGCGACATCCACTCGATGGCTTCCCTCACGTCTTCGTCCGAGGCTTTTTGCTGTTTGAGCGCGGTAGTTGTCACGCCGCCGCCCAAAGGCTTGGTTAACACCAACGCATCGCCGAACTTGAGTCCGCTTTTGCTGATTATTTTTTGCGGGTGGACAAAACCAATCACAACCAAGCCGTATTTCGGCTCCTTGTCTTTGACCGTGTGTCCGCCCGCGATGACCACGCCCGCCTCCCGCGCCTTTTCCGCGCCACCGCGCAAAATATTGCTGGAGATTTCGTCGGGCAGGTTATCGGGCAGGGCGGCGATATTCAACGCGAGGAAGGGTTGTCCGCCCATCGCGTACACATCGGAGAGGCTGTTTGCAGCAGCAATCGAGCCGTACTCGTAAGCCGTGTCCACAACAGGGGTGAAAAAGTCAGTCGTGACCACAACCGCCTTGTCGTCGCTTAAACGCCAAACCGCTGCGTCGTCTGGAGATTCCAGTCCGACCAACAGGTCGGGATACGAAGCGGGATCGAAAATATTTTGCAGTGGACGCAGAACCTGCGTCAGCGCATCCGCGCTTAATTTGGACGCTCAGCCAGCGCATGCCGAAAGCGTGGTCAACCGAATTTCTTTTCCCGATTGTGGAATGGGCATATGAATTTCCAGTGTAATGTTCAGACCTGACAGGTTTCCACATGACTCTAATTAACCAACTTGAATTTGATTCACAAAAACCGTGGTTAATAGACGCCACACTGAAACCTGTCAGGTCTTTTTACTAAGGCGTCGTTGTCGTTGTGTCCGGCAGCGGCAGGATGAACTGATTGCCGCTCGGCACGAAAATGGTCTGCACGCCGGGCGCGAGTTTCAAAATATATTGATATTGAAGCAGGGTAGGAGTCAGTGATTCCGCCAGCAGTTGATTTGCTTTGGCTTCCGCTTCCGCTTGAATCAAACGCGCGTCAGCCGCGCCTTTCGCCGCAATCACTGCCGCATCCGCCTGGCCTTGCGCGATCTGCCTTGCCTGTTCCGCTTCCTGCTTCTTCGACTCGACCACGAATTTGGCCTGTTGCGCCTGCTGTTCTGCGATCTGCTTTTGCTCGACCGCCAGCGCGTACTCCTCGCTAAAGCGAATGTTGCGCAAAACGAAATCTCTCAAGACAAGGTTGTTCGCGGCAAAGATGCGGGTAAGTTCATTGGTGATACCTTGCTGCATTTCGGCCCGTTTGGTGCTGACGATTTCCTCCACACCGTATTGCGAAGCTACATCGCGGATCACGCCGCGCGCCTGCGGACGCACCAAACCGTCTTCATAACTAAAACGCCACGTGCGGTACAGATCGGTGGCTTTCAACGGGTTGATGGCGTAAATCACCGAGGCATCGATGTAAACCTGCTGACCGTCCTTGGTGCGCACTTGAATCGAATCCTCGCTGGCAAACTGTCCCTCGTCCGCCACCGACGACATGGTGTAGGTCTGGTTCAGAATCGAATATCGCTCCACACGTTCGGCAAATGGCACGATCCAATGCAGACCCGCGGTGAGGGCTTCCCGGCGAATGCCGCCTTGTCCAATGACTGTCACCACCACAGCCATCTGGTCAGGTTCGATGAAGACCAGTCCCGCGCCCAATGTGGTCAGCAAAATTGCCGCCACCAAGAAGATGATGAGCACCGTGGTCAATCCTTTTGTCGGCTGGCTACGGCTGGTACGGATAAAGATTGCCACCAGCACACCGATAAATCCAATCCATGCAAAAGAAGCAATTCCCTGTAGTAAAGTCGAAATGTTCATAGTTCCTCCGAGTTGATTCCTGAAACCCTAAAGGTCTCGAAGACCAGTGGGGTTTATTGTTTCGATGATTATAACCCGCTTGCCATTGCCTCCATTGCATGTTAACATTTCTCCTATGAAGAACGGACAAGCACAGGTTGCGGAAATTTTTTTGGACTTGCGGATGAGGCTGGTCTGTCCATCGGAGTTGATCTCCGCACCAGGACAATATCTCCTCGCCCATGCCGCCGCTTCTGGCGACCCGTTTGCTGATACTGTTTTCTTCAGCGATTCTGCCCCGGAAGGTTTTGTCGCCGCGCCCGGATTGCCGTGGACGCCCGGCACAAAACTCAACCTGCGCGGTCCGCTTGGGCGTGGCTTCACAGTCCCCGCTGCCGCCCGCAAAATTGCGCTGATCGCATTCGATGATTCTCCCGAACGCCTGCGCGGACTAATTCCAATTGCCTTCAAGCAAGGCGCGGAAGTTGTCCTCATCAGCGATGTCCCAGCAAATGACTTGCCCGAAGCGGTGGAAGTTCAACCCCTGAAGGCGCTCGACGAAATCTGTCGCTGGTCAGACTTTGCCGCTTTCGACGTCTCGCGTGAAAACCTGTTTCGGCTGAGAGGAGAGATTGGAACGGGCAACCAACTTCAAGCGCAGGTTCTGATTCGCGCTCCCATGCCATGTGGGGCAGTCGCCGAGTGCGGCATTTGCGCGGTCAGCATCCACAATGTGTGGAAGCTGATTTGCAAGGATGGACCCGTGTTTGATGTTTCAGACTTCCGAAGTTTATAAAACTTCGGAAGTCTTTTGCTGCATAATTTTTGAAAGCAAGACGCCCTTTTTGTTACAGAAAGTTTCACTCATGTTGTGGAATTTTTGGTAACTTTTTTTGTGCTTTACAAAAGAAAATTTTGCATTCAAAACTTGCTTGTTTAATTTTTTCTTGTTTCCAATGATGATATTCGTACACCTTCCTTTATGACGCTTGGCACTATCCACAACTCTCCGAAAACGACATAATACAATAAACGGTATTCCCGTCAAATAATATCCGACTTCTCGTATAAAAAGGAGAATCAATGCCTGCTAAAGGTTGGATCGAAGTCAGTGATGCTTATTGCAAAGGATGCGAATTATGCATCGAAGCATGTCCGCCCAAAGTGATAGAACTGGACATGTCACGCCTTACCCCAAAGGGCTACCACCCCGCGCACACGTTCAAGGACGGTTGCACGGGGTGTGCTATTTGTGCCCTGGTTTGCCCGGATGCCGCAATCACGGTTTATCGTGAGACCACCAAAGTTGTGGTCACGCCTATCGAGTCATAACATCTTTTACGGAGATAAAATGCCAAAAGAATTATGGAAAGGGAATGAAGCCATTGCCGAAGCCGCCGTCCGCGCGGGACTTGACGCATATTTTGGCTACCCCATTACTCCACAGAGCGAAATCTTGGAATACCTCTCGAAGCGCATGCCCGAATTGGGACGCGCTTTCGTGCAGGCTGAATCAGAACTGGGCGCGATCAACATGGTGTATGGGGCGGCTTGCGCGGGGGTGCGGGTCATGTCATCTTCATCCAGCCCGGGCGTGAGCCTGATGATGGAGGGCATCTCCTACATCGCCGGGACGGAAGTGCCCGCGGTCATTGTTAACGTGATGCGCGGCGGACCGGGCCTGGGCAACATTGCCCCGGCGCAGGCGGATTACAATCAGGCGGTGCATGGCGGCGGTCACGGCGATTATCAACCGATTGTGCTGGCTCCCGCCTCGGTGCAGGAAGCCGTCGATTTAATGGTTCTTTCCTTCGACCTGGCTGAGAAATACCGCTCCGTGTGCATGGTCATCCTCGACGGTTGCGTGGGACAGATGATGGAGCCCGCGGAAATGCCCGAAATGCGTCCAATGAAACGCGCGGATTGGGACTGGGCGACCAACGGCGGCATGGGCAAACGTGACCGCCGAATCCTGACCTCGATCTATATCGAACCCGATGATGAAGAAGTGACCAACCTGAGGTTGTTGAATCGCTGGCGGACCATTCAAGCAAATGAAATTCGTTACAAGGAATATTTCCTCGATGACGCGGAAACGGTGGTCGTTGGTTTTGGCACAGCGGGACGTATCGCGCTTTCCGCCGTGCGCGCGGCGCGAGCCGAGGGTATCAAAGTAGGCTTGCTGAGACCCATCACTGTCAATCCATTCCCGCACAAGGTGATCGATGAATTGTCCGGGCGGGTGGGCTCCCTCCTCGTGACTGAGATGAACTCCGGGCAGATGCTGGAAGATGTCCGTCTTTCGGTTCAGGGACGCGTTCCCGTCGAATTCTACGGACGCCTTGGCGGCGTGGTTCCGTTCCCCGACGAAATCCTGGGCGAGATTCGCCGCATGGCGAAGGGCGACATCAGAACGGACGTTCATCCGCGCGATGCGTGGCTGGAACGTATGGCTGAGATTGTGTAGCGAGAGGCGAAACCATGACAACTGAAAATTTGGTTTACGAAAGACCCGCAGGTTTTACCGACGCGCCCACGCATTACTGCCCTGGTTGCACGCATGGCGTGGCGCATCGTTTGATCGCGGAAGTTTTGGACGAAATGGGCTTGACCCCAAAGACCATCGGCGTTGCGCCTGTGGGGTGCTCGGTCTTTGCCTACAATTATTTCGACACCGATTTTGTCGAAGCCCCACACGGACGCGCGCCCGCGATGGCAACCGGCATCAAGCGCGTTTATCCTGACCGCACCGTATTCACCTATCAAGGCGATGGCGACCTGGCTTCGATTGGTATGGGTGAAATCGTCCATGCGGCGGCGCGTGGTGAGAACATCACGGTCATCTTTATCAACAACGCCAACTACGGCATGACCGGCGGACAGATGGCTCCCACAACCATGTCTGGCATGAAGACTACATCCTCGCCCAACGGGCGCGACGTGGAGACCCAGGGCTACCCGATCAAGATGGCGGAGATGCTTGCCACACTCGACGGCGTTGGTTACTGTGTGCGCCGCTCCCTGCATGACCCGAAGAACATCCGCCTGGCGAAGAAGGCAATCCGCATGGCATTCGAGACCCAAACCCGTGGACTTGGCTTCTCGATGGTCGAACTGCTTTCCACCTGCCCAACCAACTGGGGCATGACTCCCGTGAGTGCGCTGAAGTTTTTGGAAGAGCGCATGATCCCCGAGTATCCGCTGGCAGATTGCAAACTTAGTGACGCGATCAAGCAGGTCAAAATTTGATGTCATTGCGAGACGGCGTTCTTCCGTCGAAGCAATCTCCAACTACATCACGGAGATTGCTTCGCAAAGCGCGCTCGCAATGACGTGGAGATAAACATGCAAAAAGAAATCATCATCTCAGGTTTTGGCGGACAGGGAGTTTTGTTTGCGGGGCAGGTGGTTGCTTACGCGGCGATGGATGCCGGCAAGGAAGTGACCTGGATCCCGTCCTACGGTCCCGAAATGCGCGGCGGCACGGCAAACTGTACCGTGGTCATTGCAGACCAGGAGATCGGTTCGCCGCTGGTTCAGAATCCACCGCTGGCGATTGCCCTGAACCTGCCATCCTTCGACAAGTACGAAGCCGCATTGCAGGCCGGTGGCACGTTGATCGTCAACCAGTCCATGGTGGATCGCGGCGCGAAGCGTGACGACATCAACGTGGTCTTTGTCCCGGCAAATGAAATTGCGGAAGAGATCGGCGACAAGCGCCTGACCAACATGGTCACAGTGGGAGCGCTGATCGCCACCCTGCCCGAAGTCACCCTCGAAGGGGTGGAGATGGCGCTCAAGGGACATTTGCCCGCGCGCCACCAGCATTTGCTCCCGAAGAATTACGAAGCTCTCCGCCGTGGGTATGAGGCGGCAAAGAAACAACTGGCGGTCGCAGTGTAGGAATCACAATTTCGATTTGTATAGACCCATTTCCGGTTTTGGAGATGGGTCTTTTTTTGCGCCAACTTTTAGATATACCATATACCACTTCTCGAGCCGTGCCAGGTGGTATATAACTGGTGATTTCAAAATTGTAAATTGGGGCTTGATTTTTTATAAAAATGTCGTAAAATATTCTTATTTGGTGGTTTTTATAGATTAAAAGTAATTTCTTGCAAATTTAGACAGTTCAGACGGTGTTTTTTCGTTAAGTTTTCGGCATGTACCACAAACCACTTTTGCTCCAGCGGAAGCTTAAGAAACAGGAAAGCGGTTATCCATGAGCGAGGATATCAACAAACCTCTATACAGCCGTATCCAGGAATACATCGCCGAATTGATTCTTTCGGGCAAACTGGTTCCTGATACCAAGATCCAATCCGAGCGTGAGTTCAGCGAGGATTTGGGCGTGAGCCGCATGACGGTTCGGAAGGCCATTACCGAACTGGTCAATGAAGGTTTGTTGGAACGCAAACATGGTTCGGGAACATATGTTGCCAAACCAAAGGTCACGTACGAATCCCACGAATTGGTCAATTATGTTCAGGCCATGCAACAAAGGAATATATCGGTTGCCAGTCAGTTGCTGGAGTTCGGGGAAGTTATCGCCAGCCGCAGGTTGTCTGAACTTCTCGAAATCGAAATTGGAAGCCCCATTTATCGTGTCACTATCTTAAGGTTTGCCAACCGCGTTCCAGTTGTATTAGAGCGCGGTTTTTTCCCATGTGAACGGTGCCCAAATCTCGAGGAATGGGACATGGAAAAAAGCTCAATCCATGACCTTCTGGTGAATGTTTACAACTCGCTTCCTGGTCGAATTTCACAGACGATGGAGGCAGTCGTTGCGGGGGATACGGTCGCACAACAACTTCGTGTGGATGAGGGCTTCCCCCTCCTGATGCTTTCTCGCATTATCTATGAAAAGGAAACTGCAAAACCCGTTGTATTTTCCCAGGATTTTTTACGCAGTGACTACGCGAGAATCCATGCGAACATCGAATTGAGTGAACTCGGCCTGACCGGGGAGGGTAGTGGGCCGGGAAAGGAGGATGTGGTTTCGCAAGTAAAAAGTCAAAGCCCCTCTTAGACAGGTGAGTTGCTAAATATCTTGAAAGGAGAAATATCGATGTCTGAAATGATTGCTGGTGAAGCGCAAGGCAAGAAATTATATGCTCGCAAGAGCTCAGGCTTGGTCAGGACGATTGGTGTTTTTGGCGCCATGGTGTTCGGCGTCCACTGCATCAGCCTCTCCTCCTCCGGCTTGATTCCGTTCTCCTGGGTGGCTGGCGTATGGCCCGGGAGCAGTATCATCGGCGTGCTGACAGTGGCCATGTTCTTCTGTCTGTTCCACGCCTACACTTATTCCGTGATTGGCGCAACCATGCCCCGTTCAGCGGCGGACTATACCCTGGCGAGCCGCACGCTCAGCGCCCCGCTGGCCTTTGCCGCCTCCTGGACACTGGTTATCTTCAGCGCCATGGTTGCAGGTTCCCTGATCGCATGGATTCCCAAGACCGCCTTCCCCGTCCTCTTCAGGACCATGGGTATCGTCTTGAATAATCCCAGCTTTACAGCTTTCGCGGATTATTCCGTGACGACCGGAGGAATCATCCTGATTGGAAGCATCTGCACCGCCATCACCTTTGGGTTGATGATTTTGCCAACCCGCACCATTCTCCGCGTTTTGGAAGTGGGCTTCTTCCTGGGATTGCTTGCCTGGGTCATCATCTACTTCCAGCTTGGCACCGCTGCCAAAGACGCCTTCCCCGCCGCATGGGATCAATTCATGGGCGCGGGCAGTTACGCCGGACGCATCGAACTTGCCAAGGCCAACGGCATGGTGACTAATCCCAACGTCGCCATGATGACCCTGGCGGGCTTGATCATGGGCTTCTGGATCTTCTACGGCTATTACATCCCCACCTTCTTCGCGGGTGAGGTTAAACAGGCTGAGAACACATTGATTGCCGGTTCCTGGTCTTCCCTGATTGTGACCTGGGCGATCTTCGTCTCCGCGGCGTTATTGCTTCAAAGACTCGTTCCATTGGAATGGATCGCCGCTGAATCCTACCTGAGCAACGCCGGTGTGGCGGATGCCAATCCCATGCCGTGGATCACCTTCTACGCAGCCATCCTCAAACCGAATATCATCCTTTTGTGGATTGTGGCGCTTGCCTGGTTCTACACCCTGATCAACCTGGCGCAGACCTACTTCTTCTATTGCAGCCGCATCATCTTCGCCTGGTCCTTTGACCGTCTGATCCCGGAGAAGGTTTGCTACATTCATCCGACACTCCACAGCCCGATTGTCGCCATCGCGATCATCGCAGCGATTGCTGAAGTGGGCGTGATCGATGCCGCTACCGGCGGCGTGATGGGCGCGCAACTGAACTTTGTATTCTTTGCCGTCTGCACACAACTGGTTCCGGTCTTGGCCATCACGTTGTTCCCGTTCACTAAACCCGACCTGTTCGAAAATGCCAGTGCATTCGTCAAGCGCAAGGTCGGCAACGTGCCGGTCATCACCATCGTGGGTGGCATCACCATGGCCTACCTCCTTTGGATGATCACCGCTTCCTTCCTTTTCCCGGCGGTGGGCGGCCGCATCGGCACCGGCACACTCGGTACTCTGGCTGGTTTTGTCATCAGCGGTCTGATCGTGTTCTATGTTGCCCGCTGGTATCGCATGAAGAACGAAGGCATCGACATCAACTGGACTTTCCAGTCTGTGCCTCCAATTTAAAACTGTATTGCTCGATCATCAGTGGTTCGGGGCAACCCCGGGCCACTGATGTACTTTATCTTTAGGAGTGTTCCATGTCAATGATGCGCATCCTTTACGGATCCGATTTCCACGGCTCGGACATCGTGTTTCGTAAATTTATTGCCTCGGCTCTTCAATACAAAGCGAATGTCCTCATTGTGGGGGGGGATGTGACCGGCAAAGCCATGATTCCTGTCATTCATCAGGGAGGCGGACATTATTCCGCCAACTTATTCGGAGGCGACCTGACTGCGGCCACCCTCGACGAACTTGAAAAATTGAAAAAAACCATCAGTAATGTCGGGTTTTATCCGATTGTGCTGGAAAAGGATGAAGCCCGGGAATTGGAAAACGACCCGGCTAAGATGGCAACCCGCTTCGAGCGGGAGATGTGCCAGCGTGTCCGCGAGTGGATGATTCTTGCCGAGGAAAAACTTGTCCCGCAAAAAATGGACTTGTACTTCATGGCGGGCAACGACGACCTGGCTTCGATCGATGAGACCGTTGCTGAGTTCAAGCATGTCTACAATCCGGATATGAAGCGTTTCGAACTCGAAGGCGGATACGAACTCGTTGGAAATTCAAATGCAAATATGACTCCCTGGACATGCGCCCGGGATATTGAAGAAGATGAATTAACCAGGAAGATGGACGCTCTGGCCGGAATGATCCAAAATCCGGAACGGACCATCGCGGTTTTGCATGTGCCTCCCTTCGAGTCTGGGCTGGATTCCTGCCCGGAACTCGACAAAAACCTGAAGATCATCACCCAGGGTGGGCAGGTGGTAATGAAAGGTGCCGGGTCGAGCGCAGTCAAGGCGTTCATTGACAAAGTACAACCGATGCTGACCCTGCATGGGCATATCCACGAATCGCCGGGACATGTGCGCATTGGACGCACACTTTCGATCAATGCCGGAAGTGAATACGCCGAGGGAATTTTGAAGGCGGCAATCATCAACCTCGAAAACGGCAAAGTCAAGGGACATTTGTTGATCTCATCCTAACGGAGGATTTATGGGTAAATATGGCGAAATTCTGGAAGACTTTTACTCAGAGCGCACCCGCATTGTGGATGCCTTGGCGTTGGATGAGAACAAGCACGTCATCATGCGCCTCATCGGCGCTCTGGCATTTCGTACTCATTGTCCGAAATATGGTCATATTCAGGACAAGCTGGGACGCAAATTCACGGACATTGACTTCGCCTCCTACCCCCGTTTTGGCAAGGATATTCGACGCATCCTGACCGAACTTGGATACGAGGAAGACAAACAGGTGACGCAACTGTTCGGGGATCGTCGGATGGTGTTCCATGACCCGGCGTTTGGCCGTCACATCGACGTGTTTTACAACCTGCTCGATTATTGTCACCCAGTCTCTTTTGTCGGCCGTCTCGAAGCCGAGGAATTGACAATTCCCCTTGCGGAACTTCTGCTCGAGAAGATGCAGATCGTCCAAATCAATGAGAAGGACGTGATCGACAGCATCATGCTCCTGCGCGAGCACCCCATCGGTGACATGGACAAGGAAACCGTCAACGCCGCCATTCTCTCCCGTATTCTGGCAAATGATTGGGGCTACTGGCGGACGGTCACCGGCAACTTGAAGATTTTGATCGAAAAACTCGAAACCTACGAGGGACTCACAGACGAAGACCGCGAGGTTGTTCGCAAACGTATCGCCGAACTCGAAGGACGCATTGAAGCCACGCCCAAGACTCTGAAATGGAAGGCGCGCGCCCAGATCGGTGAACGAATGAAATGGTACAAAGATGTGGAAGAGTTGGAAAGGTAAACAATATCAACAATGGATAAAAAACATTACGTCATGTCACCCTGAGGGAGCGTGCTCTTTGCGACCGAAGGGTCTCGGACTTGCGGTAGAGACGCTTCGGGGCACACCTGCCCTGGCGGACGGTGCCAGGGACGAACGCCCCTCAGCATGACACAGCCTAATTATCCATTATTGACGTTTAAAAAAGCCTTTCCAATTCCCGATTGTTATAAAACTGAAAAGGAATGTATATGAAACCCGCCGAAGATTTTATCGTGCCATGGGTAAAAGCTGCCGAACCTTATAGCGATAAACACATGGATGTCGCCTGGGAGAATCCCCAGATTGTCCGCATGATGTCCAATGAGAATCTGCTTACGCCTTCAGAAAATGTACTGGAAGCAGTTGTCGAAGCCGCCAAGCTGGGGAATCTCTATCCCGGTTCTGGTCCACAACTTCGGCAGAAGCTTGGTGAAGCGGCCGGTCTGACCGCTGACCATGTTCTGCTTGGCACCGGTTCAACCGACGTGATCAATACCGTGGTGCATACCTTCGTCGCCCCCGGCGATGAAGTGGTCATCCCCGTCCCCACCTTCCCGATGTATGAAGCGCGTGTAAAAGTGGCTGGCGGTATCCCCGTGCAAGTGCCGATGATGTCCAATTTCTACTGGGACATGCCCGCCATCCTCAAGGCTGTCACTCCGAAGACCAAACTCATTTTCATCTGCTCTCCCAATAACCCGACCGGCAACCAGATCAAAATGGAAGACCTGTTGAAGATTCTCGAACTGGGAATTCCAACCTTCTTTGACGAAGCTTATTATGAACTTGAAAACAATGTAGCCACCCGTGCGTCCATGATCAAGGATTATCCGCACATGATGGTCAACCGCACCTTCTCCAAAGCTTTTGGACTTGCGGGATTCCGCGTTGGCTACCTGCTGTGTGACCCGAAATTCGCCGCCTACTTCAACCGTGTCCGCATCCCCTGGAATGTCAGCCTGATCGCCATCGCCGCCGCGCTGGCTGGTTTGGAGGATACGGCAGACCAGGAACGCAAACGCAAGAACGTGATCGAAGGTCGTGACTATATCTATGACGAGATCAACAAGATTCCCGGTATGCGCGCCTATCCATCCGAAGGCAATTTCGTGCTAATTAACGCCAGCATCTTGGACAAGGATTCGCTCGAGATACGCGATTACATGTCAGCAAAGGGAATCTACATCCGCCCGATGAGCGGACACAACATGTCACGTGGATTTATCCGCATCACCATTGGCACTCCCGAACAAAACCAGCTTTTTATCCAGGTTTTCAAGGAATACGCCACTAAGACTTTGGGACTCTAGTCCCAATCAACACGGGAGCGACGAATGACGCAGAAAAAATATATCCTGGCTCACGATACCGGCACAGGCGGAAACAAGGCTGTGCTATGCGACCTGCAAGGGAAAGTGCTACATTCGGCTTATCAATCCTATGGCATCTCATATCCGCAGCCGGAGTGGGTGGAGCAGGACCCGGATGAATTGTGGCGGGTCGTCGCTGCCACCTCTCGTAAAGTCATTCAAGAATCGGGGATCGACCCGGCGGACATCATCGGCGTGGGCGTCTCCGCCCAAATGTGGAATACCCTGCCTGTCGATGAAAAAGGCAAGCCGCTGACGCCGATGCTTTCGTGGCTGGATTTGCGCAGTATCAAGCAAGCCGACCGCGTCACGCTGGGCGATATGCCCTCCTTCCTCTTCGAGCACACCGGCAATATCCCGACAGCCAAGGATAGCATTCCCAAAATCCTCTGGCTGAAAGAGGAACGACCAGACATTTGGAATCGGACAGCTTATCTGCTGGATTGCAAGGAATATATTCTGTTCAAGCTGACCGGCAAGATTGCAATCGATTGGGTGGGGGCTTCGGTGTACTTTCTCTTCAACCCGTATACCAAGAAGTGGTCGGAGGAGGTCTGCAAGGAACTTGGCATCCCGTTGGAAAAACTTCCCCCAGCCTACCCGTGTACCGATGTGATTGGCGAGATCACCGAAGAAGCCGCGAGGGAAACCGGACTCAAACCGGGGACCCCCGTTGTGATTTGCGCGGGCGATGTGGCTGTGGCCCAATCGGGGGCGGCGGCGAATCAGGAAGGCAAAGTCCACCTTTGCATCGGCACAGCCACGTGGATTGGCGTCTCGACATCCACCTTCCACAATGACCCGATCAAACCGTTTTGGGGATTGAATCACATTGACCCGGGGAAATATATCATTGCCGGTGAGATGGAAACCGGCGGCGGTGCTTTGATGTGGTTTCGCGATGTGTTCTGTCAGGAGGAAAAGCGGCTGGCGGCGGAACAAGGTCGCTCGGTTTACGAGTTGATCAATGACCAGGTCGAGTCCGTCTCGCCCGGCTCGGACAAGCTCATTTTCCTGCCCTGGCTTTCCGGCGAACGCGCCCCTGTGCTGGACCATTATGCGCGCGGTGGTTTCATCGGCTTGAACATGGGACACAATAAGAGTCACATGGCGCGCGCCCTGATGGAAGGAGTCGCTTATCACCTGCGCTGGATTTGTGAATCGATGGAAAAAGTCGGTTTCCAGATCGACAGTTTCAACGGCATCGGCGGCGGATGCAATAGCAATGCCTGGGTGCAGATCATCAGTGACGTCACTGGCAAACCGCTGCGGGTGGTGAACAACCATCTCGAAGCGGGCGCAGTCGGCGCGGCATTGACCGTGGCTGTGGGCTTGGGCATTTATCCAAATATGGATGCGCTCGACGATTTGATCGGCATTGACCACGAGGTCCAGCCCGATGAGAAGCGCTGGAAGCGTTATGATGCGATGTATCAGGAATATCGCAACTTGTATAAATTACTGGTCCCTGTTCATCGGAAGTTGTATCAAATCCCATGAAAGTATTCATTGATCGCCGGAAAGTCAACGCGCGTGCCACATGGTCCAATGTCGCCAGCGTCGGAGGATTGATTTTGCTTCTTGTCAGTGTGGTGCTGCCGCTGTTTTTGCCGTCCTGGGCTGGTTTTGCCTATGTCGCTATGATCGTGGGAATGGGGGCCGCGATGATCGGGATTTACTTTGCCAATCGTTGGGTGAGAAAGCCGCGCCCGGAGGAAAGCCTGGCAAAGGCGCTCAAATCCTTCGATGACCATTATCGTTTGTACCACTATCCGTCCCTGCCTTGCGACCACCTTTTGCTGACCCCAAACGGCGTGGTTATTCTGGAAGTTTTTAATCTAAGCGGAAGTTTTTCCTACATGCAGGGACGCTGGAAAGAGGCAATGACAATTGGCAGGGCATTGCGTTATATTGTTGAAGAGCATATTGGTGACCCTGTCGCTTTGGCGGAACAATTGAAGGAAGACCTTGGTCAGCGTTTCAAGAAGGAATTCGGCCCGGAGGTGACCATTCCCATTAAGTGCGTCATCACCTTCACCCACACGGCAGTTGAGTTGGATGTTGACGAATCGCCCATCCCAATCTGTAAGATCGATAAATTGAAGAAGCAAGTAGCGTTTAATACTCCCCGCCTGACGACAGAACAGTATGAAAAAACGTCCCGGTTGTTGGAAGGGCTGACAAAACCCAATAGCTGAAACGCATTGCGACTGTCACGTCCTGTTTCCAAGTCGATGGAGGCAATCCTACTTTTTCAACTCAATCTTCACCTGCAAGCCGCCCTCGGATAGATTCCGCGCTTCGATGTTTCCTCCCTGTGCTTCGATAAGTTGCCGGGCGATTGCCAGCCCCAGTCCCGTTCCACCCGAACTGCGTGAGCGGGATTTTTCTTTGCGCCAAAAACGGTCAAAGATGAAGGGCAGATCTTCTTCCGTGATGCCCTTGCCGTTGTCATTGACCGAAAGTTTTACCGAATTCCCGTCGGACGAGGCTTCGATCCACACCCTTCCGTTTTCGGGTATGTAACGCAGGGCATTGTTCACCAAGTTGGCGATGACCTGCTCGGTGCGTTGAGCGTCAGCGGTGGCGGTCAAATTTTCGGATAGACGAGTCAATTCCAGTGAAATATTTTTTTCGCGGGCTTCCGCCCGGAAGAGGCCGATCACATGTTGGGCGAGATTGCCCAAATCCACAGGCTTGGATTCAAAATGCAGTTGACGCGATTCCGCAAGGGTGAGCAGGCGCAGGTCATCTACAAGCCTTTCCAATAGATAGGTCTGTTCCAACGCTGTGGAGACAGGCGCATCTGTTTCGGGATAGACACCATCCACAATGCCCTCCAGACGTCCGCGAATCACGGAGAGGGGAGTGCGGAGTTCGTGGGCGATGTCTGCCAGCATGTCTCGCCGCTCACGGTCGTTGCGTTCGAGGGAGGATGCCATTTCGTTGAAACTCTCCGAAAGGCTGCGTAAATCCTGTGGACCTTTGTTGGGGATGCGCGTGTCCAGCTTGCCGCTTGCAACGGAACGCGCGGCATAAATTACATCCGCCAGCGGGTTGACGAAGCGGCGCATGAGCAAGATCGCAACGATAACCAGGAATATCGCAAGCAAAGTGGAAATGATGCTTACGGGGAAAATGATCTCGCGTACAAAGTCAAAACGACGCCCGACCGAAAACGCGATCAGTGTAAACGTGCCAACTTTTTCCCCGTCAACGATGATTGGAAATTCAAAATCCTCCGACTTGACCGTGTATTTGAGACCAAGCACGGAAGTTTTATCGGACCGATGGTCGAAGACGACCTGACCATCCGCGTCCAATAAGACCGAGTCCGAACGTTTCAGGTCTTTGTTTTGCTCGAAGACGGTTTCGACTCCGTCCCAACTTCCGTGTCCCATGTAATACCCTTCAAGCGCTCCCAAAAACGGCACGGGGAATCTCGATGAAGGCTCGATAAGAAAATAAATAAAACTGACGATAAAAAAGACCAGGGACAGGAACAGGGCGAGGACAAAGGCCCTGGATAATAGAAGCAGCAAACGGGTACGAATCTCATGGGTGGATGAATGCATGGGCTATCCCTCGAATTTATAACCCACACCGTGCACGGTGACGATCAACTCGGCTGGCTCCAGCTTACGGCGCAGGTTGCGGATGTGCGAATCAATGGCGCGCTCGTAACTTTCAAACGCGACGCCGTGCGCGGCATTCAACAACTGGTTGCGGGAAAAGATACGTCCCGGTTGACTCATCAACGTTGCCATGATCTCGAACTCGGTGGGGGTGAGCGACAAAATACGCTCCCCGATCTGAATCTCGTAGTGGGTCCTGTCCAATGAGACCTCTCCCACGCGGATGACCTCCATCGCCGGGTCACCGCCGACGCGGCGCAACACCACCTTGACCCGCGCCACCAACTCACGCGGGCTGAACGGCTTGGTGATGTAATCGTCCGCGCCGATCTCCAGCCCGATGAGTTTATCGACTTCTTCCACTCGCGCCGTGAGCATGATGATGGGGACGTTGCCCTCACGGCGGATCTCACGGCACAGGTCGAGACCATCCATTTCGGGCATCATCAAATCGAGGACGATCAGGTCGGGCTTTTCGCGGCGCGCGGCCGAAAGTCCCTGCAAACCGTCCTTCGCTGTGATCACCTCGAAAGCGGAGGCTTTGAGGTAATCACGGCAAATATCGAGGATTTCAGGTTCGTCGTCGACGAGGAGAATTTTCTGGGACATGGCTATATTATAGACGATGGATCATCGACCATCGTCCGCGGTCCGTCGCTTATTCATACCGCAAGGCTTCCATGGGATGCAGGTTCGCCGCGCGGAAGGCAGGATACAAGCCGAAGAACACACCGATTGCCATGGCAAAAGAAAAAGCCAACACGACGGAACTGGCTGATACAACAGCGGTGATCAAACCCAGTGCGGTGAAGACAAATGCAATGGCAGCTCCAAACAGGATGCCGATAATGCCGCCAAATATGCTAAGGGTCAGTGTCTCGATCAGGAATTGGGAGAGGATTTGATTGCGTGTGGCGCCAACCGCCTTCCGCAGTCCGATTTCCTTGGTGCGTTCCGTGACAGAGACCAGCATGATGTTCATGATGCCGATGCCGCCCACGAGGAGTGAAATTCCCGCAATGGCGCCCAGGAATATCGTCAGGGTTTGGGTCACTGAACTCAATGTCTCCAGCATATCGGTTTGGTTCATGATATTGAAATCTGATTCCTCGGAAGAATCCAGTTTGTGCGAATGGCGCAGCACGTACTCGACCTGGGCGGAGACGGTATCCATCTTGTCTGTGGTCTTCACAGAGATGTAGATGCTGTTAACGACTCTTTTATTGTTTTGTATCGCGGTGGAGCCGAACAACTTGGAGTAACCTGTTTCGAGCGGAATGAGCACGGCGTCGTCCGCGGAACCGAAGCCTGAACCTTTCGATTCTAAAACGCCAACGACCTTGAACTTGATTCCGTTGATCGAGATCACCTTGTCGAGAGGCGAGAGGCTTCCGAACAAATCTTCGGCAGTCTGCGAGCCTAAAACGGCCACCAAAGACCCTGATTTCTCGTCGCCGCTGGAGATAAAACGTCCCTGTGCCATGGTTAACGAACGTACATCTTGGTATCCATCCATAACTCCCAGCACCGAAGAGGAAAAACTCTGGTCATTGTACTTCAGCGTATAAGATGACTGATAGGTCGGCATCAGCGAAGTTACATTGTCCACCAACACACGCTGGAGCAATTCGTAATCCGAATAGTAAAGATGGCTGGACTGTTGCCCGCCTCCCGGTCCCATCTGCATTCGACCCGCCATGACGGTTAACATATTGGAGCCGCTGCTTTGAATTTGACTGGTGATACTGGATGTGGCGCCGTTTCCGATTGCCAACAGCGCAACCACGGTTGCAACGCCGATCACAATGCCCAGCATCGTCAGGACGGAGCGCATTTTGTTGGCGCGTAAGGCGCGCAAAGCGATGCGAAGATTTTCTGAAAACAACATGATACTTTCTCCTTTATGCAGCCTCGTCGGGACGCCGTGCGCCGGCTATCAATGGATTGGGGTTGACCTCGTCTGATACGATATGTCCGTCGGATAATTTGATGATCCGGTCCGTGTGATGTGCCACAAAGGAATCGTGGGTCACCAGGATCACGGTTTGCCCGCCTTCCTTATGTAAACCCTGAAACAGGGACATGATCTCTTCGCCCGTTTTGCTGTCCAATGCGCCGGTCGGTTCGTCCGCGAGAAGGATGGTTGGGTTGTTGACCAGCGCACGCGCGATTGCCACGCGCTGCTGCTGACCACCCGAAAGCTCATTGGGATGATGATACATACGTTCTGCGAGTCCCACCCGTTCGAGCGCTTTTATGGCGGCTTCCTTGCGTTGTCTCCCGGTTACTCCGGCATACGTGAGCGGCAACATGACATTTTCCAGAGCGCTTGTTCGCGCCAGCAGGTTGAACTGCTGGAACACAAAACCGATTTTGCGGCCGCGAATCTCTGCGAGTTCCTCTTCGCTCATGTTTTCGACCGATACGCCGTCCAACGTATACTTGCCGCTGGTTGCCGCATCGAGACAGCCGATGATGGACATCAAGGTGCTTTTTCCAGACCCCGAGGGTCCCATGATCGAAATCATTTCGCCCTTCTCGATTGAAAAGCTTGCGCCGTTGAGCGCCCGCACTTCGCTTTCGCCCATTTGATAGATCTTCGTCAGGTCTTCTGTTTGGATCATGACATTATCCTCCAAAGGGACCAAAACCACGTCTCTGACCTTGAGTGTTGGTCTGCGTCGTTGACAAGTGGTCGCCTTCTTTCAGGTCGCCTGTTACAGTCACCAAGTCGCCGACGATGCTGCCGCCCACCACATCCACGCGGGTCGTAGAACCATCTTCTTTGATGAGCCAGACGTATTCGCCCTTATCGTCGTTCTGGATTGCAGTGACCGGAACCGCCAGCATATTCGAAGCTTCCTTTACTTCGATGACAACATCCACTGTGGCGCCGAGAGGCAGGAATGTACTATTGCCCACTGAGTCAAAATCAATGCGGACTTCATATTTGACCAGCCCTGAACTGTCCTGTCCAACAGGGTTGACTTCGGTCACCTTACCGGTAAGCTTTAGAGCGGGAACTGCATCCATTATGGCGCTGACTTTATTACCGACCTTGACCTTTGCAATATCAGACTCATCTACTTCAGCAATGACATACAAATGGCTCATATCGGCAAGATTTACCGAAAGGTCGCCAGAGCTTATCGTGTCACCGACATGGTCATCGACGGAAAGTACCTGCCCAGCGAAGGGGGCGATGATGCTCATCGAGTTGACAGTGGCTTGCGCTGCATCCACTTTCGCCTGGGCGGCGGCGACGTCACCGGTATTGGGACCGTCCTTCACACGGTCGTAGGCGCGTTGGGCATCTTCCATTTCAGACATCTTGAGAGCCAAATCCCGATCGGCTTCCGCAATTGTCGCCGGATCGGGATAAGCCCGGTACCAGTGGATCACCGCCACTTGATCTCCATTCCTGGCGTTGGTGGTCTTGTAGGTGATTCGTTTGGTCCAGACTTTATCGTTCAATGAAGTGCGCCAGTTCCTGGCTGTTTGATAGGCATCCTTGGCGTCCTGCAAGTCAATTGCTGCCTGGGCGCGGGCTGTATCGGACTTCAACACATCCTCTAAATTTTTCTGGGCATCAATTAAATCTGCCTGTGCGCTGACGATACTCGACGAAGTGCTGGAAGGTTGCAATGCGACGAGAACATCATCCCTTTTCACAAAATCACCGGCGGCGACATTGACCGATTCCACCACGCCGCCGGTTTTCCAATCCAGACTGGCAAAGGGTTGGGCAGCCAGCGAACCTGAAGACTCGACCGTTTCAGATAGATCCAACGACGTAACCGTTGCTTCGGCGGCTGTCTGTGCGTTGGTTTTGTTTGTGGAAAAGAAGGCCATCGCCAGTGCCCCGACGATAACGATGGCTAGAATTGCGATTCCGCGATTTCTTGCTTTCTTGTTTTTGAAAAAATTGGAAACAGTGTTCATACAAAACTCTCCTTGTTATATTTCATAGGGATTGGGTAAATATGCAAAATATGCGCAGATGAACAGGATGTTCGTGGATGTTTACGGCTGCTCGGCGGCTCGATAAATATGTGGCGCGATCCAGACCGCATAGGCCTCAACCGGGTTTCCGCGAGCGCGTACTGCCAACGTAAACTGCGCGGTTTGACCCGCCAGCGCATCCAGCGGATAATCCACCACGATGGGCTCATCGGTAAATATGTATCGCCAATTTGTCAGCCCGGCACTTCCCTTTTCGTTGGAAAAATTCAGCACGAATTCCACATCGCAAAATGTGTGTTCCTTGCAGGCGAGCACGGTGCGAAAACGATCTCCCTTTTGTACTGTGAAGACGGGGTATTTGCTGGAGATGGTCTCATAGTTCTTCTGCGGGGTATAAGCAAGCAGTATGTTGATATTTGATGGAAGCCCTTGGGACTCCCCATCAAGCTGCATCACGTACCCCGCGCTTGATTGGCTGTCATTGCCCGGACAGGGTAGATCCTGTCCACGGGTGTGCCACTCCGCGTTGCACATCTGCTCGACGAAGTCGAATACCAAAGTTCCCTCCTCTTCGGTCGGTAAACCGACCAGGCTAAAATCCGGTGTGGGGGTTGAAGTAACGGTTGCTGTTTCTGTCGGGACTGATGTCGAGGTCGGTGTTTGTTCTATCGCAGTCTTTGCGGCTGCGGTTGTCTGGCTGGTCGCCTCTGTCGAGGCTTGAACTGCCACTGGAGCGCATCCAACCAGAAACAATCCGAACAACAGTAAATATAGGATTTTTTTCTTCATAATATGCTCTCTGTCTTTGAATTATTTTTTAATTGCTTTGCAGGCAGGACCACTGCGTTCTCGTCCCATCTTTGAGGATGTGAAATTCCCTGTGTTCGGTCACGCTTAGATTTGCCGCCACGGGTTGACCTGTCACATCCAGGTCGTAGACCGAGTAAGTCCCCGGCGAAAACCACACTCGATTGTTTGGGTACTCGCCGACCGGCTGGAGAATGACGTCGCCGGGTTTCACGATCAACTGGTGTGGAGTGCAGTTGATCAGGTATGAACCAACATTCCATTCCACGGAGTCGATTCTGGGCAGGTCGAGCAGGTTCCCATTCACAATCGAGTAATTGGTTTGGACTGAAACCCACCCGGTTTCCCCCACCTGCGATGGGATTTCGATTTGCACCCAGCCGTCCATGATGCTGCGCGCCAGGACGGTTGCCGTTTCCCCATCCTGTAGTTTTGCAATCGCATCGAAGGTCATGTCCGGCCCATTGCGGATGGCAATATTGCCTTCGACAGCGGTTATCGTGATTAGAGAAGATGTTGGGGAAGGGGTGACTGCAATAGTTGGGGTTGGCGTCTTCATTGATTGGACTTCTGCTGTGGGTATAGGTGAACTTGTCGGTTCAACGGTGGCAGCCTGGTTTTCCGTCGCGGTTTGTGCCGGTGCTTTTGTGGAACCGCAAGCCTGGCTGGAAAACGCCAGCACAATAACCAGGATCATGAGGTGGATTTTTGAAAATTTTCTTGACGTTGAAAATCCCGTCATGGGGAACTCCTTTTCGATTTTTCTCAAAGATACTTTTCGTATTTGCAGAAATTGTGCAGACCAAAAGGATGGTTGTGAATTGTTGTGGGGAAATTGTGAGGCTGTTCGGCTTTGGAATGCTATAATCTGACCTATGCGATATGAAACTCTGCGCGGACTGCTCCTTCCAAAGATTGGATTTGGCACCTGGACGATTGGCGGTGAGACCTCTCCCAACCCGGTAGTTGATTCTGCTTCGATGACCGCCCTGCGCTCCGCGCTGGAGGTTGGCTATACCCATTTCGACACCGCCGAATATTATGCCAACGGACATTCCGAAGAATTGCTGGGTCGTGCCATCCGCGAGATGAAAACGAAACGCGAGGATTTGTTCATTACTTCAAAAGTCTCGCCTGAACATCTTGCATATGATCAGGTGATCAAATCTTGTGAGAAAAGCCTGCGCTGCCTTGACATGGATTACATTGACCTTTACCTGATACACTGGCCCCGCGCGGGAATGAATCTTGAAGAAGCATTCCGCGCCTTGAACAAACTTGTCCGCAATGGCAAGGTCAGGCATTTGGGGGTGAGTAATTTCAATCTCAAACTGCTCAAACAATCGCAAATATTTTCTGAAACCCCCATCCTCACAAATCAAGTTCCTTATAGCCTTCCAAACCATACCTATTTGGAAAACGGTGTGATCGAATATTGCCAACAGAATGACATCCTGGTCGCCGCTTATTCACCCTTGAAGTTCCGCAGCATCCGCATCAATCAGACTTTGAGTGATATTGCCGAGTCCCATGCTGCCACACCCTTTCAAATTGTATTGGCGTGGCTCGTTGTCCAACCGCGTGTGA
This sequence comes from Anaerolineales bacterium, assembly GCA_034433295.1. Lineage (GTDB taxonomy): Bacteria > Chloroflexota > Anaerolineae > Anaerolineales > Villigracilaceae > Villigracilis. Next base: position 41,501 of record DAOUAS010000031.1, read on the forward strand.
TTACCATTCCAATGTCTTTCAACCCCGCTCACATCAAGGAAAATTTCGATGCCGCGGACATCGAACTGAGCGCGGATGAAATCCACCGCTTGAATAATGCCTGGTAGAAAAGCCAATGAGTTTGCAAGTCACGCCTGAGATCGAAATCACCGAAGAGACAAAGACCGAACTCGAGCCGCTCTACCGAGTCATCATCCACAACGACGATGTTACACCGATGGATTTTGTCGTCCATGTGTTGACTTCGATCTTCTTGCTTTCACAACCTGACGCAATGGAAGTGATGCTGACAGCCCATTTCAAAGGAGCAGCGTATGTCCAGACCCTGCCCAAAGCGGAGGCGCATAAGCGAATCAACAAGGCACACTTTGCCGCTGGACTGGAAGGATATCCACTGCATTTTTCGATGGAGCCCGAATAGCCTTTCGAGTTTGCATGGATGTTGAATGTAAGATATGGTTGCGCGGATTTATCTAACCACTGGAGAAATTTTTATGGCAGGCATGACTCGCGGAAAAGGTCTGCTCGAACCGATGCTCGCAGACTTGCGCGCGCACCGAGCGAACAAACTCATCCCTTCAACTTTACGTACTGGGCGTATCCTCGATATTGGTTGCGGCACTTATCCCTACTTTTTGGCGCATACTTCTTTTGCGGAGAAATTCGCAATTGACCAGTTACCACTTCCACAACAAACCGCTTCGGAATTAAAAATCGAGAGTTTCACCCTTGATCTGGAAATTGAGCCGCACCTGCCATTTGAAGACAATTACTTTGATGCTGTTACCCTGTTGGCGGTGGTGGAACATCTCGATCCCTCATTGATGGCAAAGCTGTTCAAGGAGGTCTATCGCGTCCTGAAACCTGGCGGCATGGTCGTCCTCACCACGCCCGCCGCGTGGTCGGATGGACTGCTCAAATTCATGGCGCGGATCAACCTTGTCAGCGCGGAGGAAATTCACGAACATGCCTATGCCTACACCCTGCCGCTTCTCGGCTGGTATTTCGGTCAGGCGGGCTTCGAGATGACCAAGGTCAAGTTTGGCTACTTCGAGTTCATGCTCAACATGTGGGCGACCGCGCAAAAATAAATTTGGACGGACTGCAAACTCTTACCCAAATCAACCTCGACGACCTAGTCTCGTCTTTTGGCTGGCAAAACCAGCCTTTTCTTGCGCGCGCCCTGCGGTGGATTTTTCATCAGCCCGCGCAGACCTTTGCAAAAATTATGCTGGAGTTTGACTCTGCGATAGGGAAGCGCGGACTCATCGAAGCAGCGCGGTTGACCGAAAAACGGTTTGTCCGTGATGTGCGCGTTTTTGGACTCGACCGTCTGCCTGATTCTCCCTTCCTGGCTTTGTCCAACCATCCAGGCTTGACCGACACGCTGGCGCTGTTTGCCGCGCTCAACCGTCCCGACCTGAAAATCATCGCCCTTGACCGACCCTTCCTGATGGCGCTTCCCAATATGAGCAGGCAGTTATTCTTCGTCCATGATGACCCTGCTTCGCGGATGAAACTGGTTCGCCAGGTCAGCGGACATTTGCGCGGCGGCGGCTCGGTATTGACCTTCCCTGCTGGCGAGATTGAACCTGATCCAGATATTTACCCTGGCGCAGCCGAATCCCTGTCAAAGTGGACCGACAGCGTGGGAGTCTTCGTCCGCATGGCGCCTGAGACGGTGATTCTGCCCGTGCTGGTGCGGAATGTGATTTGGGACAAGACCGCCAACCATCCGTTGCTCAAAATCAAAAAGACTCGAGAGGAAAGAGAGAAATTCGCCGCCGCTTTGCAATTGCTGGCAATGGTGATGTGGGACGCCAAGCCCGTAACTGTCACTGTGCAAATTGGGAATGTCGTTGACCCAAAGAAACTCGGCACGAATACACAAGTCATTCATCAAGCCGTGTTGGACGAGATGAAATCCCTCATCGAGAATCCGCCGCAGGACGAAGGGATGAGCGTTTTATGAAAAAAATTCCCCCATCCCCAACCCTTTCCCCAGAGGGGGAAGGGAGTTCCCTCTCCCTTTGGGAGAGGGGTAGGGTGAGGGTGCGCTCTGTTCTCATCTATTCCCTGCTTGCCGCCCTGCTTTACTTCGCCCTCCGCAACGCTCCGCTGGTCGAAATTTGGGCAATGCTTCGCAGACTGAAAGGCTGGCAACTCCTCGCCCTGCTTGGCTTGAACGTCATCATCTATTCCTTCATCACTTTGCGTTGGTGGTTGATTATCCGCGCCGAAAAACAAAGCGTTCGGTTTTTGCCCTTGCTGGTAGCGCGTGTGGCGGCGTTTGGCGTCAGTTACTTCACACCTGGACCTCAGGTTGGCGGCGAGCCAGTTCAAGTGTTGTATTTGCAGCGCAACTACGGCTTGACCTACGTCCGTGCCGCTTCGACGGTGGTAATGGATAAACTGCTGGAATTTCTCGCAGGCTTCGTTATGCTTGGCTTCGGGCTGACAGCCGTTTTTCAAGCGGGGATTTTCTCTACGAGCGCCAGCGGGTCGCTTGCTGCGTTGAGCGGACTTGTTCTGCTCATGCTCTTTCCCCCCATTCACATCGTTCTGATGTTTCGCGGGATTTACCCTGTCTCTGCCATTCTGCGGAAATTTTCCAACAACAAGTTCGTGCGTTTTGTCGCTGCCTCGGAGCGTATGGCGGGGACGTTTTGCCGCCGTCATCCAGCCTCGTTGGTCTCTGCGGTTTTTGCGTCCCTGCTTGCGGCGTTAGGGATGGTGGTTGAATTTTTTTGTATCACTTTCTTCCTTGGCATTGACCTGTCCTTCTGGCAAACCCTCTCGGCGTGGACTGCGGGCTGGCTCTCTTTTCTCCTGCCTCTGCCAGGCGGGTTGGGCGCGCTCGAAGCCAGTCAGGTATTTTCGTTGGGAGCCTTTGGCGTCTCGGCGGTTTCCGCCATCGGTGTGACCTTGCTCATCCGCGCCCGCGATCTGTTGATCGGTGGAATTGGTCTGCTCATTGCTGGTCGGGTAGGACAGGCTTAAGCCTGTCCTACGGAAAATATCATGGAATATTCCTTCCCTCATTACCTGCTCTCCAAACAAAGCGTGGATGACCGCGCCCTCAATCGAACCGTTCTCGATTCTCTTAAAGCCAACCTGCCTGAGCAGCCGATTCGAATCATCGAAGTGGGGGCGGGGATTGGGACCATGCTGGCGCGACTTGTCCGTTGGGATGTGGTGACGAAAGCCGAATATATTCTCGTGGATGAGATGGCGGAGAACATTCAAACGGCTTGGGATTGGATTCCGCTTTGGGCGGGTGAATCAGGTTTGAGCGTGGAGCGAAGCGGAGAGAATCAACTTCGGGTGTTCGACCAGACTCGCGATGTCCGAATCCGTCTTGAGCGTGCAGACGTCTTCGATTTCATCCAAAAAAATAAAGAGCCTGCGGATTTGCTGATCGCCCATGCCTTTTTGGATTTGCTGCCCATGCCCGAAAGTATGCCGAAGTTGCTTGCGCTGACCAAATCTTTGGCGTGGCTGACGATCAACTTCGACGGCGTGACTTCGCTGGAGCCGACGATTGACGCGGCGCTGGATGAGCGCATCGAGCGGCTGTATCATGCGACGATGGACTCGCGCGCGACGGGTGGTGACAGCCGCGCGGGGCGGCATTTGTTCGGGCACTTGCGTGGGGCGGGCGCGGACTTGCTGGCGGCGGGTGCGTCGGATTGGGTGGTGCATTCTGTGAATGGAAAGTATGTTGAAGATGAAGCGTACTTTCTGCATTTTATTTTGTACTTCTTTGAAGAGTCGCTGACGGGGCACGCGGAGTTGAATGCGGTTGAGTTTGCGGATTGGCTGCAAAAACGCCGCGCTCAAATCGAACGCGGCGAGTTGGTTTACATTGCCCACCAGATGGATTTCCTGGCGAAGGTTTAAGTTCCCCAGTCTCTCAGATATAAAAAGTCATAGCCGATGGTGCGGTTGCTGACCTTGGCAATCGGCGGCAGCATCCGCTTGAACTGGTTGCGGCGGATGCGGGTTGTGACGGCGTTGACGAATTTCTCGCTGAACCCAGCTTCGATGGCTTCCTGCGGCGAGTAACGCTGGTCAACGAGGAGATAGAGGAGTTTGTCTACATCTTCGTAGGTGAATCCCAATTCGTCTTCGTCGGTTTGACCAGCCCACAGGTCGGCGGATGGGGCTTTGTCGATGATGGGAGCGGGGATGTTCATCGCTCGCGAGAGTTGACGCACCTGGGTCTTGTACAAGTCCCCGATGGGATTCATCGCGCTGGCAGAGTCGCCATACATGGTGCTGTATCCAAGCAGGATTTCGGTCTTGTTACTGGTGCCGATCACCAGACCTTTGAATACCTCGCTCTGGTCGTAGAGAACAATCATGCGTTCCCGCGCCATGATATTGCCCATGCGCATCTTGTTGATCTGCGGGTCAAGTTTGAAGAGCGGCTCGACCATGTCGGTGATCTCGATGGTCTTGCTTTGCACGCCAAACTGGTTGATCAGCAATTGGGCGTGATCGAGCGAATCGCGGCTGGAGGCTTTGTACGGCATCCGCACGGCGAGGACGTTTTTCGCGCCAAGCGCTTCGGCGGTTAGGGCGCAGGAGAGCGCAGAGTCGAGTCCACCAGAGAGTCCAACCACTGCGCGAGACATGCCCACCCGCGTAATCTCGGACTTGATGAAGCCCGCCAGAATTTCGCGGGCAAGGTCGGTGTTGATGGAGAGGCTGATGTCAATCACGGGAAAGAATCCTATCCAGTTCGTTTCGGATGAGCGCGGTCCGTTCGTCGCGCAGCAGCGGCAGGCGGGCGCGGGTGCGGCGGAGTTGGTTCAAGTCCATTTGGGCGTAGGTGATGGCTTCCTCGTTGTAGGGGCCGTGAGCAATTTCTTCGCCGTTGGGGTCGAAAGCGGTGGCGCCGCCCCAGAAGTGAAGTCCGTCTTCATAGCCCACGCGGTTGGCGTGTGTCACAAAGGATGTGAACATGCTGGCATAGGCTTTGGTGACCCGTTCCACCCAGCGGGCGGATTCGAGCCTGTCCTTGTCGTTCAATCCGCGGCCAGGCGAGGCGGATGAAAAGAGCATGATGTCCGCGCCATCAAGCCAGAGCAGGTAAGGGGGAGAGGCGTGCCAGAAGTCCTCGCAGATCAACATGCCCACGCGCCCGAAGCGGGTGTCGAAAGCGCGGACGGAGTCGCCCCAGGCAAAGAAACGTCCTTCGTCGAAGAGTCCGTAGGTGGGGAGGTATACCTTGTGATGCACGTGGATGGTCTTTCCACCCGAAAGGTAGGCGGAGGCAATGAAGAAGCGGTGGCGGGAGTCCTCGTCTACGAAGCCGACGACCAGGTCGAGGTCACGGCTGGCTTGGAGCAGATGCGTGAAGACAGGATCATCCTCCGTCGGCTTGTGCGCGGCTGAGGCGACCAAATCCTGCAAGACGTAGCCTGTCAGCGAAAGTTCGGGGAAGACGAGCAAATCCGCCTTTTGGGACTTCGCCTGCTGGATATAATCCATGTGCTTGGCGAGATTGGATTCCACATCTCCCAATTTTGTATTGATCTGGGCAAGGGCAAGGTTGATTTTCATCCCGCGAATCTTACCACTTAAAGAAAAAGACCTGACAGTTTTTGGAAACTTGTCAGGTCTGCTGGCGGGGAGGGAGGGATTCGAACCCTCGGTGGACCGGAGCCCACAACGGTTTTCGAGACCGTCCCATTCAACCACTCTGGCACCTCCCCAGGAAAGTGTCACGTGTCGCTGTGTTCAAGTGTCATGTGAAGCGGCGCAGATTATACCCGAAAAAATATCAAAAACTTCGGAAGTCTGTCGGACTTCAAGTTTAGTTTTACAGTTCCATTGCCTCATGCAATTCTGGATAGTACGTCTGCGGGACGCCGCGTTCCTTCAAGAGGTTTTGCAAAGTCATGGCTTGACGCTCTTCGCCGTGGACAAGGAAGATTTGTTTCGCCGTGTCCTTGACGCCCAGCGCATACCTCATCAGCAAATCCTGTCCTGCGTGACCCGAAAGCCCGCCGATGGTTGCCACCTTGGCTTTGACCTTGTGGGCTTCACCAAAGATATTGACCTGCGGCTCACGGTCAGCCAGCCTGCGTCCCATCGTATATGGAGCCTGCCACGAGACGATACAAATTGTATTCTTCGGGTCGCCAATATTGTTGCGGATGTGATGCACAATGCGTCCTGTTTCCGCCATGCCAGAAGCTGAGATGATGATCATCGGCTCCTTGCGTTCGTTTAGTGACTTGGATTCCTCCACCGACTTGACGTAGGTCAGCATCTTGAAATCCAACGCGGGATGACGCGCTTCCATCACAAACTGACGCGTTTCTTCGTCGAAACATTCTGCGTGATTTCGGAACACCTGTGTGGCGTTCACTGCCAATGGGCTGTCCACAAAGACGGGCACGCGGGGCACATCGCCTTCGGTCATCATCTCGTTCAGGTTGTAGACCAGTTCCTGGGTGCGTCCCACAGCAAAAGCGGGCACGATCACCTTGCCGCCGCGCTCCACCGTCCGCTTGACCACATCGCGAAACTCTATAAAGGCATTTTCGGGGTTGCTGTGCGACTTGTCGCCATAGGTTGATTCCATGATCATGTAGTCAACAGCTTCGGGCAGGATGGGGTCGCGCAGCAATGGCATTCGATACCTGCCGATGTCACCCGAAAACCAGAAGCGGATTTTGCGTCCTTTCTCTTCGATTTCAAGCGAGATGGCTGCCGAACCGAGAATGTGTCCCGCCTCATGGAAACGGGCGACCACGCCCGGGATTGGTTCAAAGGCTTGATCGTAGTCCACGCCTTTGAATGAGTTGGCGGCTTCCTCGGCATCCTGCTCGGTGTAGAGCGGCTCGATGGGGTCCTGCCCTCGTTCGGCACGTTTCTTGCTGACGAACTCCGCGTCTGATTCCTGAATGCGCCCCGAGTCACGGAGCATCACCCCGCCCAACTCAGCGGTGGCGCGGGTGGCATAGATTGGACCTTCATATCCCTGCTTGACCAGGTTGGGCAGGTTGCCCGAATGGTCGATGTGCGCGTGTGAAAGAAGGACGGCATCCACACTGCGCGGGTCGTAGCGGAAATTCAAATTGCGCTCGTAAGTCTCTGCGCGTTTGCCCTGGTACATTCCACAGTCCAGAAGCAGTTTCGAACCATTGATCTCCAGCAGGTGCTGGCTTCCTGTCACTGTGTGCGCTGCGCCGTGAAATTTAATTCGCATTTTTTACTCCAAGGACTTTTAATATCTGAAATCCATATTTTTCCACCCGCGAGGGGGTTTCCTTCATCAGACACGCCAGTTCATCCAGACTCTTTGGCGGCTGCTCGGCAATGGCTGTCACGTAGGATTTGGGCAGGATTACATCCGACTCGACGCCCATCTCGGCGCCAAGTTTTTTCCTCCAAGCTTTCAGCTTTTCCATCCGGCGCAGGTAGGCGTCGCTGGGGGATTGGACCTGTTTCCTTTCCACCAGCGGAGCAGACACTCCGCGGCGGACAGCCGCCAAAACCCCGTCACCCCATAGTTGGATTTGTTTTTCGCTCATGCCCAATGCCGAAAGGTCAACCTTGTGCTCAGGTGGATTCTTTGACATGGCGACAAGGGTATCGTCCATGACCACCTTGTACACAGGACGGTTCAATTTTTCCGCTTCGGCATCGCGCCATTTGCACAGGTGTGCCAGGGTGGTCAGGTCACGCAGGGAAAGGTCTTTGCGGTTGGAGAAGCGTTCCCATGACGCGCCGTTGCCTTTTTGCTTTTGATCGTCGGACAGGCAGACGCGCACGAAATCCTCCTTCGCAAATTCCAGGCGTTCCTTTTCACGCAATTCCTTCTCCAGTACGTCGCGCAGGTTGAAGAGATAATGTGTGTCCAGCCGCGCGTAGTGGATTTGATCCTCTGTCAGCGGGCGCTTTGCCCAATTCGCCTTTTGGTGCCGTTTGTCGGTCTGGATCTGGAATTTTCCGTTCAGCAGTGTGTCCAGCCCGACAGCCGGATACCCCAGCACGCGGGCGGCATGCATCGTATCGAACAGGTTGGCAAAGGAGAAACCAAAATCGCGCCGCAGACAGATCAGGTCGTATTCCGCGGCGTGGAATATTTTCTCTATTTTTTGGTTTGAAAAAATGGGGGCGAGTATGCTCAAATCCCTCAAGGCAAACGGGTCGATCAGGTAATCGGTTGTCGCGGATGAGATTTGAACCAGGCAGACCTGTTCGCGAAAGGCATGCAGGCTGTTCGATTCGGTGTCCACTGCCAGACGGCTTTGTGTGACTAGGTCTTCGAGCATTTGTTGCAATAATTCTTTTGTGTTTACCCATACAGGCGGGGGCAGTGTTTCAGACATATGCGTCGATTATAAACCTTTTGGACGGGTGAAAAGTTGAAACTTCGATGGAATTATGTTTTTCTGCGAAATAACCTCAGAAGGCGGTCATATCCGAGTTGAAGGTAGTAGGACAGAATGAAGACTGCAAGCGAGGCGGGAAACAATCGGAAGAGAATCAAGTCCCGTGAATTTTCGACCCCGAAAATGCCCGCCAGCCATGCCCACAGGGGACGATGAATCAAATAGGCAAAGTACGATGCGTACGAGACGATACCAGCCAGTTTCAATACAAAAGGAGCCTTGACTTTGGTCGCCAGCGCAAAAGTCAATGTTATCCATGCGAGGATGAAGAAAACCACAGCCAGGATGTAAAGCGGGGAGGTGGAACCGAGATCGAGCGTCAGCGAAAAGAGAAAGGTTGCAAGCGCCGCCAGCGCCAATTTGAGCGGGATTTTGTCTCCGGAAAGCCAGTTCGAGAAGAAGTGCGGTCTGGCAAAGAGAATGCCTGCCAGGAAGACAATGAAATATTTGAAAAAACGTTCGTCGAGCAGTCCAGTCCATTGGTGCAGGGCATAGGCGGCAGCGAAGGCCAGACCTGAAGCGATCGCCAGAGGCTTGGTCTTACGCAGGTTTGCCAGCAATATGCCGAAAAGCAAATAGAACAAGAGGATGGCGCCGATGTACCAGAGGGTGATGACAGGCTTGGCGTAATTCGGCGCAAAAATAAAATGCGCGCCGGTCAGGTAGATTAGGAGATCGCGCCTCTTTAATGAAATCCCCAGCACGAATATAAAGAGAGCCAGCCCCAAAAGGTAGGGCGGATAGACGCGGATCAGACGGGAGGTAAAAAACGAGACACTGCCCTTATTTTGTTTTTGAAAGGAGCGTTCGGCGAAATACCCGGAAATGAAGAAGAAGATGCCGAGCAGGATACCTTCGAAGTATGGGTTTAGAAATTCGAGAGTGTGACCCGATACCCTGATCCCGTATGCTTCACTGTGATGGAACATCAAGATCAGAATGGCAAGGGCGCGCAGGATGTCGAACTCGTGGATTTTTTCCGGATGGGCGTTGTCTTTCATCGATTCTCCAGCGGGCGCGAAAGATTTTTTTCCATCACCATGCCGTCTTCGCCATTGTTATAGTACCCGCTCCAGATGTCGGTGGTGGCGTAGCCGTCTTTTTCGTACATCGAGATGGCCGCCTGATTCGAAATGCGGACGGTAAGTTTGGAACGGGGAACACCCAATCTGGCTTCGCAGGCGTGGAGCAGGGCCCGCCCGATGCCCCTCCGCCTGTAGCGTGGATCAACCGCGATGGTGGCAATCCAGCCCCAGCCGTCGCGTGGACGCGGATCTCCGGCCACGAATCCAACCATGCGCCCATCCTCCACGGCCTTGAGACGGATCACTTCGGGGAAGGTCAAAACTGCGATCAAATCGAACAGGGGCCAGGCGTCCTGATCGAAACTTTCCCTTTCGAGTTTGCGCAGTGCGTTGAGGTCGAGAATGGAGGCGGACACAATTTCCATGCGGGGAATTTTATCAATAAAAAAGTGGAAAGCGGGGTTCCACTTTCCACTTTTCGCAACTGATTGCTGTTTAGCCCTTGCTGCTCTTGCCGAGGAAACTCTCCATCATGCTGGTGAATTCCATCGGGAAGATGAATTTGGTGGATGCGCCCGCGCCAATAGACTTGAGGGTTTCGAAGTATTGCAGGGTCATCGTCTTCTGATCGACCGTCTTGGCGGCGTTGAAGATGGCTTCGAGCGCCTGGGCAAAGCCTTCCGCCCGCAGCAACTGTGCCTGGCGTTCGCCTTCCGCCGCGAGGATCGAGGATTGCTTCTGCCCTTCGGCGCGGAGGATGGCAGCCTGCTTTTCGCCTTCCGCCACATTGATGGCGGCTTCGCGTGTGCCGGTGGATTCTGTCACCACGGCGCGGCGGATGCGCTCGGCGGACATCTGGCGGTTCATCGCGTCCTGCACGTCGCGCGGCGGGACGATTTCGCGGATTTCGACGTTGGTCACTTTGACACCCCAGCGCTCGGTCACTTCATCGAGGCGGGTGCGGAGCATGTTGTTGATGTGTTCACGCTGCGAGAGTACGTCATCCAGCGGGATGCCGCCGATGACGGCGCGCAGGGTGGTTGCCGCAATACCGGCTGCCGCGGTCTCGAAGTTGGTCACCTGCAGGACAGATTGGGTGGGCTCCATGACCTTGAAATACCACAGGAAGTCAATCGAGATCGGCGCGTTGTCCTTGGTGATGGATGTTTGTTGGGGAACCTCGCGCACCTGTTCGCGCAAGTCCACCTTTACGCCGCGGTCGATGATGGGGACGAGGATGACGATGCCCGGTCCTTTTGCGCCGATACAGCGTCCAAGCCGAAAAACGACCAAACGCTGGTATTCCGGCACAATGCGAATGGCGTTGGCGAGAAACACGAATACAATCAATACCAACGCGCCGATAATGCAAATCAGGCTGCCGCCCAATACTTCCATAGGTTTTCTCCTTTTGAAATTATGATGGTTCGGATGAAATTTTTTCCACCACGAGGACAAAGCCCTCGCGTCGAATCACACGGATGGGACTGCCCACGGCAATCTTCTCCTCGCTGCGCGCCGACCAGAGTTCCCCATTGACATAGACGCTTCCGTCGTTGAAGATTTTCGATCTTGCCTCCCCGACCTGCCCGATCAATATCCCCAGGTCATGTGTGGGGCGGGCTGCCGCGGCTTGGATTGTTTTGCGCACCGCAATCCATAAAAAAGCTGCCAGCAGGGTGGATGCCAGCGCTGCCACCGCCGGATTGACGCTGGGTTTCCAGCCGTCTGCGGTAAACAGAAACACGGAGCCGCCTACCAGCAACAGGATGGAGATTCCCAAATACAATTCGCGTTTTGGTTTTTGGATGGCGTACAAAAAAGGGACAATGCTCAGGGCAAGGACAATCAGCGCCCAACCGTTGAAAGAGAGGTTGTAAACCGCATATCCTGCCAGCGCAAGACAAAAGAGCGCGCCGATTTCGAACGCCCCTGTGCCGGGAGTCACCAGTGACATCAGCCCCAGCAAAACGCCGCCGAGCAAAACCAGGTATGCAATGTCGGGGTTCAGTATAAAGTCCATTCAAACCTCCATTCGATTATACAACAAGAAAGTCCGATTTGCTTATTATTCAGGTTCACCGAAGTTGCCTAACAGAAAGCCCGGCAGGGTGAAAAAAATCGAGAAGCAGACCTGGGCGACGACGTAAGCGAGCAAAGCCGCGATCCAGCATGGTGCGAATTTCTTCTTTACTTGCAGGGCGAGCATTTTCGAGACCTCGGATGCCTTTCGCTTCAACCGTCTTTGCCCAATCACTGACTGTGGCTCGGCTGACGCCCAGGTGTCGTGCAATTTCTGCTTGGCTCAGTTTATCTGCTTTCAAAAGGCGTCCGCCTGCCAGTCGCCTTTCTTCCAGTTGCTCTCGCGTCAAGTATGATGGTCTCCATGTCATACTACCTATTGTAGGTCAATCTCGATTAACCTGAATAAAATGCCGTCGCGCCCTTTTTTTGACATACAAAAGAGTCCATGAAATATCTTTATTTCGCTCATTTAAAATCAGTTATAATCGCGGACATGATCTACAGTTTCCGCGCGGGCAAATCCCCGCTCATTATCGGCGTTCGTGGCTTTATCTCGGAGGGGCTTCCTGGAATCGCGCCTGTACGCTGAAAGTATTTCGTCAACTTTCCCATGCCGCAGGTCGCTCCTGCGGCATTTTTGTTGCCACAACGTAGGGGCGACCCGATATTATCGATCAAAATCTTGGCAGACCTTGACGGGTCGCCCCTACATGGAATAACGAACATGGTACAACTTCAACTTGCAAACATTACCCTCGTTCTCGGCGCAAAGCGCATCTTTGAAAACCTCAATTGGGAAATCCAGCGTGGGCAAAAAATAGGTCTCATCGGTGCGAACGGCGCGGGGAAGTCCTCGCTTTTCAAGCTGATCGAAGGCGAACATAGTCCCGAACTTGGCGGGAGTATTACCCGCGCCAAGTGTGTCACCACGGGATACCTGCCGCAACATCCCGAACTTGATTCCACGTTGATGGCTTTCGACGCCGCGCTGGCGGGCAACCCGCGTGTGGCGCAAGTCCATGCCGAATTGGAAGCCGTGGAAAACAGTCTCGGCGAGCCAGAAGTCTACGGGGATGAACGCAAACTTCAGCGGGCGCTTGAATTGCAGCACAAACTCATCGAGGAATACAACGACCTCGGCGGCGACTCGTACCCTGGGCATGTGCGTGGACTTCTGCTTGGGCTGGGACTCGCTCAAAGCGAACTGACCAAACCTCTCGCGGTGTTGAGCGGGGGACAGAAAAAATTCGTTGGGTTGGCTCGTCTCCTCCTTGTCCGCCCCGATATTTTGCTCCTCGACGAACCCGACAATCATCTCGATCTGCCAGGCAAGATGTTCCTCGAAAAACTCATCCGCGAGTACAATGGGACGGTGGTGCTGATTTCGCATGACCGCTACTTGCTCGACGCTGCCGTCACGCACATCGCCGAGTTGGAAGACGGCAAGCTGACCCTGTTCGAGGGAGATTATTCCACTTTCGTTTCGGACAAGGAACTGCGGCTGGCGCGTCAGGAGGAAATGTTCCGCGCCCAGCAGCATCAGATTGCCCGTCTCGAAGCCGCGATCAAACGGCTGGCGATTTGGGGCAAGGTCTATGACAATGAAGACCTGTCGCGAAAATCCAAAGCCATGCAGAAGCGGCTGGATAAGATGGAGAAGGTCGAGAAGCCGATCACCGAACGCCGCCGCATGGGACTACAACTCAACGGCTGGCGTGGCTCGAACAAGGTTTTGGAACTCGACGGCGTTTCAAAATCCTTTGGTGCGAAGCACATCTTCTCGAATATCAACCAGACCATCTGGCACGGCGAGCGGGTTGGGTTAATCGGCGCGAACGGTGCGGGGAAATCCGTCCTGCTGAAAATGATTCTCGGACAGGAACAGCCCGACGCGGGCGAGATCAAAATCGGTCCCAGCATATCCATCGGACATTACGCGCAGGAGCATGAGACTCTCGACTTCAATCAAACCGTCGTGGACGCCGTCCGCTATGCGGGCGAGATGAGCGAGTCGCGGGCAACGGCTTTCTTGCTGCATTATCTTTTCACCTATCGACAAGTCTCGCAGAAGATCGGTGAACTATCGGGCGGGGAGCGCAGTCGACTTCAACTGGCGCTGGTGGTTTTGTCTGGCGCAAACTTTCTTCTGCTCGACGAACCGACCAACAACCTCGACATCGCCTCCGCCGAAGTGCTGGAGCAGGCGCTCGAAGATTTTGAGGGGACGGTGCTGGTCATCTCCCATGACCGTTATTTCCTTGACCGTACCGTCGAGCGGCTGCTGGTCATCGAAGATGGTCAACTCGCGGAATACGCTGGCGGCTACAGCGATTATTTGGAAATAAAGGGCAAATGATGGACCGGATGGTTTCTGGTCTTTCGTTTATAATCATCCGACGATGACCAAGCAAAAAGTAATTGTCGCCATGTCTGGCGGCGTGGATTCTTCCGTGGCCGCGGCATTGCTCAAACAGCAGGGTTACGACGTGACAGGCATGATGCTTCGCCTGTGGTCCGAGCCGGGGAGGGAAGATTCCAATCGCTGTTGTACGCCCGACTCGATGGCCCAGGCGCGGCGTGTGGCGGGCATCCTCGACATCCCTTTTTATGTCGTCGATGCGAAGGAAATTTTCAGGCAAACCGTGGTTCAGTATTTTCTGGACGGTTATGCCCGCGGCGAAACTCCCAACCCCTGCCTGTTGTGCAATCGTCAAATCCGTTGGAAATTTTTGCTCGATCATGCGCTTGCTCTCGGTGCGGAATTCATGGCCACCGGACACTATGTAAAACGGCGGACAACTGGCAGTGGGCGGCATGATCTCTTGCGCGCTGTGGATCATTCGAAAGACCAGTCTTACGTTCTTCATGTCTTGAATCAGGAACAACTTTCCCATGCGCTCTTTCCGGTGGGGGAGTATCCCAAGTCTGAAATCCGCCGTCTCGCCGCCGGCTTTGGACTTCCCACCGCTTCACGGGCAGACTCGCAGGATTTGTGTTTTCTTGCCGGCGGGGACTATCGGAACTTCCTCCAGAGGAATGCTCCCGAAATTTTACAGCCTGGCGATATTGTCACCACAGAAGGAAAGGAGGTGGGAAAGCACAATGGGCTGGCAAATTACACCATCGGTCAACGCAAGGGATTGGGCGTCTTTTCCCCAGACCCGCTTTATGTTGTCACAAAAAATACACAGAATAATACGCTTGTCGTCGGCACGGCGGACGAACTCGGCTTTACCGAACTGACCGCCCACGACGTCAACTGGATTTCAGGCGAAGCGCCCAAAGAACCGTTCCACGCGCTGGTGAAAATCCGTTACTCGGCGAAAGAGGTCGAGGCGTGGATCGGCCCGATGAAAGGGAATCAAGCATTAGTTAAGTTTACTTCTCCGGTTCGGGATGTCACCGCTGGACAGGCGGCAGTCTTCTATCAGGATGAGTTGATGCTTGGCGGTGGTATCATCCGCCAAGATTTGCGCGTAGTCAAAATTCAACAAAGATGACTATTCACATGTTTGTTTGGATTGCGAACTTCGTTTCTCATTTTTAATCTTTCACCCTTTGTCATGACCATTCCGCTCGTTCTCCTGGCATTGCTGATTGCCCTGCTTTGCGGCGCTCTCTTTCACATTCTGCGCGGCGGAAGCGGCTGGCGTCTTCTTTTACACATGGGGTTGAGCGTGTTTGGATTTGCCCTCGGTCAGGGACTCAGCATATGGCGCGGCTGGCAATTGCTGGCATTTGGCGCGCTGGATGTGGGCGTTGGACTGATTGGCAGCATGCTTTTTCTGATGCTGGGAGACTGGTTAAGTCAAATCAAATCCACCAATGAAAGCGGTGTATAATCCCCGCCCATTGGCAACTAAAAACGAAAGTAATTTACATGGAAACAGACACAACTAAAAATCGAACCCTGTTGGATTATTTTGGAATCAGCGTGCGCGGATTTTTGATGGGCGCGGCGGATGTCGTTCCCGGCGTTTCGGGCGGCACCATGGCATTCATTTTGGGAATCTATCACGAACTTCTGGACGCAATCCACGCCGTTGACTTGACTTTTATCCGCCGTATTCTCACGCTTAAATGGGGGGAGGCGTTTCAGGATTTCCCCTGGAAATTTTTATTGGCTCTTGGCTTGGGCATCGGTGCTGCGATCCTCACTCTTGCCAGCGCTTTGCATTGGGCGTTGGAGAATCACCCTGTATTCATCTGGGCATTCTTCTTCGGCTTGATTGTTGCCTCGATCATAGTCGTTCGCAGGCGCGTTTTAAAATGGACTGCTGTGAACATAATTGCCGCGTTTATCTCCACGCTTGGCGCGTATGTTTTGGTGGGGTTAAGCCCATCTGAAACCCCGCATACCCCCCTGATGCTCATCTTGAGCGGGGGAATTGCCATTTGTGCCATGATCCTGCCCGGAATTTCAGGCGCGTTCATTCTGGTGCTTTTGGGAAAATACCGCTTTGTATTGGAAGCTGTCAAGACCTTTGATTTTTTCACGGTTGCCTTGGTGGGAATTGGCGCCGTTTTTGGCTTGCTCGGCTTTGTGCGTCTGCTGCGCTGGCTGTTGAATAAAGACCACGATTTGGTGGTGGCCATTCTTGCCGGTTTCATGCTCGGCTCCATTCGCAAGGTCTGGCCCTGGAAGGTCTTCGAACCAGTCAGCGAGACCATTACTCGTGAGACAAATTTTCTCCCTCCCGTCTTTAACGGTGAGGTGGCTTTGGCAATCCTGTGTATGGTGGCGGGTTTTACGCTGGTTTTTGTCGTTGAATATTTTGCCGCTCGCAGCGAAAAACGTAGTACACCCAGACCTTAATATTTGAAAAAGAGAGTAAAGAAAAATGGAGTTGATAACATTTCTGATCGACCTGTTCCTGCATTTGGATGAATATCTCGATACCATCATTACCCAATATGGAACATGGACCTACAGCATTTTGTTCGTGGTCATTTTTATCGAGACAGGATTGGTGGTGACGCCCTTCCTGCCCGGAGATTCCCTGCTGTTTGCGGCTGGCACATTTGCCGCGCTCGGTTCCCTAAGCGCATGGTATCTAATCGGTTTGCTGATCGTGGCGGCCGTTCTCGGCGATGCTGCGAATTATTCCATCGGTCACTATTTGGGGGAACGCGCCTACAGCATCAAGTGGATTAAAAAAGAACACTTGGATAAGACCCATGGCTTTTTTGAAAAGCATGGCGGCAAGGCGATTTTTCTGGCGCGTTTCGTTCCCATCGTCCGCACCTTTGCGCCGTTCGTGGCCGGTATTGGTAAAATGTCCTACGCTTATTTTGCAACCTATAATGTCGTCGGCGCCATTACATGGGTAACGACCTTCACCCTGCTCGGTTATTTCTTCGGCAATATTCCCTTTGTGAGGAAGAACTTTGAATTGGCCATCATTGCCATCATCCTCATCTCGGCCCTGCCGATGTTCTTCGAATGGTGGAAATCCCGCCGTGAAGCAAAACTTGAAAAAGCGCCAGCCGAATGAATTTACGGGTCGGGGAAGTCCCCGATCCATTTTTATATCTCTACAGGTTTGCATGAAATATGCAAGCGTGGTATTTTTCATCTTTATCGTTGTTATTGTGATCCTTGCAGACCTCGGGAACCTGCCGCCGTCGATTCGCGCTCTCTATCGATTCCCCAACGGCGATAAGGTCGGACACTTCATTCTTTTCGGACTCTTGAACTTTTTCCTCACCCGTGCCTTTGCCTACCCGGTGGATGTTCGCCCCCGAAAACGGGTGACAGTCTCAATCAGTATGATTCTCGCCTTCTTCCTTGCCTTGGAAGAATGGTCACAGCAATTCCTCTCATCCCGCACCTTTGACTTGCTCGACCTGCTTGCGGGCTGTTTGGGGCTGACGATTGGCGGGTGGGCATCCTGGAAATGGAGAAATTGAGCGGGCTCCCCGCCCTCTTGTTTTTGTTTGCTATTGTTATCCCCGAAACGGGAGACGATTGTGATTCATGTCATTGTCCTTTCAAAAATAATTGCCCTCTGTAAGCCGATTTGAAATAAAATAGAAATGAAAACCTAATTCGCTTAGGGTAAAATATCCACCTGTTAGGACTGCCTGCTGGGGCGGTCATTGGTTTGCTCTCCCGTTCGAAGAAACTAAATTTGACAGGCATTTGATGATTCTCGAAAACGAAACCCTACTACATAAACGCTATCAGATTCGAGAGAATCTCGGTCAGGGGGGAATGGGATCGGTGTATCGCGCCATCGACGAAAACCTTGGCGTGGATGTTGCCGTTAAGGAGAACCTGTTTACGACCGAGGAATATGCCCGTCAATTTCGCCTCGAAGCCGTCATCCTGGCAAACATTCGCCACCCAAACCTGCCGCGCGTTTCGGACCATTTTGTCATCGCAGGGGAGGGGCAGTACCTTGTCATGGATTTTATCGAGGGCGAAGACCTTCGTCAGCGTATGGAACGGATCGGAATCCTTCCTGAGGACGAGGTTATTTTGATTGGGGCGGCCATGTGTGACGCGCTCTCATACCTTCACGCTCGCAAGCCACCCATTTTGCATCGTGACATAAAACCTGGTAACGTGAAGATATCGCCCGATGGGCATATCTTCCTGGTGGATTTTGGGCTTGCCAAGGTGTATCAGGGCAATCAGGCTACCACAACCGGCGCCCGGGCCATGACGCCGGGTTATTCCCCTCCCGAACAGTATGGAACGGCGCGTACTGACACCCGGACGGACATTTACTCCCTGGGCGCAACGCTCTACGCCGCGCTGACGGGTGTCATCCCTGAGGATGGGTTGGCCCGCGCAATGGATAATGCCCAACTCACCCCTCTTCGGAAAAGAAACCCGGATGTATCACGTCACCTTGCGGCAGCCATCGAAAAAGCCATGGAAGTGGATCCCGGAGACCGTTTCCAATCGGCAGATGATTTCAAAATGGCTCTGTTAAACTCCAAGTCCATAACCCAGCAGTTGCTTGGCACATACACGGTCCCGCCGCCCCCTTCGGAAGCCGAAAGAAAAAGCGACCCGTCTAAAAAATCCTCCAATGCTCTTACACACGCCATGCCGCCGGAGGAGTACCCATTCGTCTCCCCGCGAAAAAAACAATTTGAACGCAACCGCCGTAACAGGCAATTTTTGTTTACTTCCATTTTTGTCGCGCTGGTCTTGGCTGTTTTGGGGATTGGATTTTTCTCCCCCGTCTCGCCAGCGGCCATTGTCCGCGAGATATTCCCTCTGTTGGCGCCACCACAGCCGACGGCCACTCTGCTCGAAGTCGGTCCAGCTACTCAGATTTCACCTGCCGAACCTCTGATCGATCCGACTGCAACGGCGACACCCACGGAAGTCCAGCCCACCGTCATGCCTGTCGCTCAGACGAGTCCCACGCCCCTTGGCGCCGATTATCTGCAGATTGCATATGCTTCGACCCGCACAGGAGTTGCCCAAATCTATCTCACCGGGCTTTTGAAGGATGATGCCATCCAGATTACAAATATGCCTGGCGGCGCCTGCCAGCCATCCTGGTCTCCTGATGGGCTTAAACTGGTCTTTGTCTCTCCGTGCGCCATAAAGAAGGATTCGTACAAGGGATCGGATTTGTACATAATCAACGCGGACGGTTCCGGACTGATGCAATTGCCCACGTCTCCCGGCGGAGGGGATTTTGAACCCGCATGGTCGCCGGATGGAAAAACCATCGCCTTTACATCCTTGCGTGACGGGTATATGCAAATTTATTCCTACAATGTTGACAACGGCGAGGTTGATCGTCTTGTAAAAACACCCCTGAACAAACCCGCCCGCCAGCCATCATGGTCGCCCGATGGCAGGCAGATCATTTATGCCTACCAGCGGATTGTCACATACGAGTTATGGTTGATGAGCAGTCTCGGCTCGAACGAAAGGCAGTTTTTTGCCAGCGGCGATGTGCTTTCGAACCAATACCCCAGCTGGTCGCCGGACGGGAAATATGTCCTCTTTAGCCAGAACAGCACCGCCAAGTTTAGTTTTCCGAATTTGTTTTCCATCAGGGTTGGCGAGCCTGACGCCTTGCAGATCAAAATGGGAGTGCTTTCCATCGAGGATATTGATTACTCGCCCGGCGGAAACTGGATCGCCTACGAAAGCGGTGGTGACCGCGGCTACCATGTCCTTTATTCCACACCTTCGGGGGCGAATCAGGGGCGGGTTACGGAGGATGTTACCTTCGACGATTTCGACCCTGCCTGGCGTCCTGTTCCAAAATAAGCAGATTTCGATTACAAGCCCTGATGGTTTCCGAAACCCTCAGGGTCTCTTTTTTATAAATTCTTACACTCCTCTTATTGACGCTCTTCATTTTCGCATGTAGACTTGTAGCGCCATGCCGGAACTTACCGAAAGACAGCAGACCATTCTTTTGTTCCTCATCCGCGATTACATCGAGACCGCGCAACCTGTCGGCTCGAAGCGGCTGGTGGAACGATTCCGTCTTGGGCTGAGTCCCGCCACCGTCCGAAACGAAATGTCCGCGCTGACAGAGATGGGTTACCTGAGACAGCCCTATACCTCGGCGGGTCGTGTGCCGACTGAGGATGGTTACCGTGTCTTTGTAGGTCACATGATGAGCAAGGCGGAACTGCCCGAGTCGGTGCAAAATACCATTTCACACCAATTCTTCCAGGCGAGTTCCGATGTGGACAAATGGATGACGCTTGCCGCGTCTGTACTGGCACATCAGTCGCAGGGCGTTTCGCTCGTCACCGCACCTCATGCAGAGACCATCCGCTTCAAACATGTGGAGTTGATTTCCACGCAGGGGCGGCAGGTTTTGATGGTGATGGTCATGGAAGGCGGCGAAGTCAAGCAGCAGATTCTGACTCTGGCTGAACCGGTATCCCAGACTCGATTGACCCAGGTGGCGACACGTCTCAACTCACTGTTGGCCGGTCTGGCAATGGACGCCATTATCGCCTTGTCATCCCGCGCCGATGCGCTGGAGCAGGATATCATCACATTGATGGTTCAGGATATGAAGCGTACCTCGGAAAGTGTTTCGGGCGAGATTTATACCGATGGACTGACCAACGTCTTGAGTGAGCCTGAATTTGCAGAGACGGATGAAGCCCGCTGGGCAATGCGCCTGTTTGAAGAACGCTCAACTTTACAAGGATTGCTTGCGCGTGCGTCCACGAACAGTAGTGTGGGTGGCTTGCAGGTGTTGATCGGCGGTGAAGGCGGCTGGGAGGAGCTCCGTCAGTGCTCGATGGTGGTTGCTAGGTATGGCGTCCCAGGCTTGGCGACGGGGGCGCTTGGCGTGCTGGGTCCCATGCGCATGTCTTACGCCCGCACCATTCCCACCGTGCGATATGTGGCAGGTTTGTTGAGCAATCTGGTGAATGACAACATTAATGCAGAGTGATGAATGCAGAATGCAAAATAAATAGATTGGTAATTACTACTCTCCAATCTCTAATCTCTAATTACTTACCCTGAGAGTGAGAGCATGACTGACAAAAAGAAGCACAAACACGAACATGAAGAAGTGACTGAGACTCAGCCCACAACGGAATCCGCGCCTGTTGAGGTCGAGCAGCCCAACGCGAAAGTTGAAGCCTTGAAATCCCAGTTGGCGGAGGCTGAGTCCAAGGCGTCCGAATACAAAGACGGCTGGGCAAGGTCGCAGGCTGAGTTTCAGAATTACAAGAAGCGTATCGAGCGCGACAACGAGTTGACCTATTCCAGTATGAAGGGTGACATCGTCAGAAAAGTTCTGCCCGTGCTGGATGACCTGGAACTCGCCCTGCAAAACCGTCCCGCCGACAACGCGTGGGCAAACGGCATCGAACTGATTGTCCGCAAGTTGCAGAACATATTGGAAAGCGAAAATGTGAAGCGCATTGAGGCGAAAGGTGCAGCGTTTGACCCGAACTTCCACGAGGCAATCACGCATGAGCCTTCCGAGGAAGTAGAAAGCGGTCACGTGATTGACGTTGTGCGAAATGGATATGTTTTAGGTGAACGGGTGATTCGCCCTGCAACAGTGAGGGTGGCGCAATAAAAAATAACCATGTCATTGCGAGGGCGATGCACTTTCGCCCGAAGCAATCTCCTCATAAGTTGGAGATTGCTCCCTGGCACCGCCCGCCAGGGCAGGTGTCGTCGGGAAAAACGCCCTCCTCACAATGACATATTCACAGGAGCATTCATGGCAAAAATCATTGGCATTGACCTTGGCACGACAAACTCTGTTGTAGCGGTGATGAGCGGCGGCGAACCGATTGTGATTCCATCGGCGGAAGGGGAGCGGCTTGTTCCTTCCGTGGTGGCGGTCAATAAAAATCACGAACGTTTGGTGGGACGTGTGGCGCGTAACCAGGCAATTACCAACCCGAACAACACCATCTTTTCGGTCAAGCGTTTTATGGGACGCAAAGCCGAAGACCCGCAGGTGGAACATACGAAGAAGCGCGTGCCTTACGGTGTGACTGCTGCCCCGAACGGCGACGTGCGCGTGAAGTTGGATGAAAAGGATTATTCGCCGCCTGAAATTTCGGCGATGATTCTGGCGAAGATGAAGGCGGATGCGGAGGCATACCTCGGCGAGCCGATCACGCAGGCGGTCATCACCGTCCCTGCGTATTTCAACGATGCGCAGCGCAACGCCACCAAGGACGCGGGCAAAATCGCTGGCTTGGAAGTTTTGCGGATCATCAATGAGCCGACAGCCTCCTCGCTGGCTTACGGTCTCGACAAAAAGAAGAACGAAGTCATCGTGGTCTATGATCTCGGCGGCGGCACGTTCGACGTTTCCATTTTGGACGTGGGCGACGGCGTGTTCCAGGTCCGCTCTACCAGCGGCGACACCTTCCTTGGCGGCGACGACTTCGACCTGCGAGTCATGGATTACCTGATCGAGCAGTTCAAAAAGGACAACAGCATCGACCTGCACAACGACCGTCAGGCGTTGCAGCGTTTGAAGGAAGCGGCGGAAAAGGCGAAGATCGAGCTTTCCACCGTGATGCAGACCGAGATCAACCTGCCCTACCTGACGGCGGATGCGAGCGGTCCCAAGCATTTGGTGATGACCCTCAGCCGCGCCAAGCTGGAGCAGATCACTGCCGACCTCGTTGACCGAAC
>DAOUAS010000032.1:0-58906 GCA_034433295.1 Anaerolineales bacterium
TAGGAGGCGGCGGACGCGTCGGATTCGATGGAGTAATTAGTAATTGGCAACTGGTAATTGGTGATTGGGATGGTGAAAGACTGGTAACCATCACGCTCCACCTCTACGCCGAAGTCTTTCATGATGGCAATGGTCATGTTCACGTAGGGCTTGGAATTGAGGTCAGTGGAGAGGGTGACTTCAATGGGGCTTTGGGCATACGGGGCGACCATGAGCAAGGCGGACAGGAATTGCGAAGAAATGTCACCTGCGATGGTTGTCTTGCCGCCAGAGAGTCCGTTGGCGTGAATCTTCACAGGTGGACAGTTATTGGTCGGTTCCAGTTTTGCTCCGAGTTGCGTGAGCGAATCGACCAAATCTCCTATCGGACGTTCGCGCATGCGCGGTTCGCCGTCAAGAATGTATTCGCCGTTTCCCAAAGTCAGGAACGCAGAAAGAAACCTTGCGGCTGTGCCTGCATTGCCGATGAAGAGTTCGGCTTTCTGCGCAGGAATTTTCCCGCCCAAGCCTGTGACCGTCATTTCATGGTTGGCTTCATCGAGTTGGACGTCGAAGCCCAAAGTTTGCAAGGCTCTGGCGAAGTAGCGCGAGTCGTCGGAGAAGAGGGCATTGGTCAGGCGTGTAGTTCCGTTTGCAAGAGATGCGATCAGCAGGGCGCGGTTGGTCAGCGATTTGGAGCCAGGCATGCGGACGGTGGCATTCAGCGGGTGTGAGATGGGGGTGATAAACATGAAAGGATGAAGGATGAATTATGAAGGATGAATTATGAAGGATGAATGAATTCTTGATACTTGGCTTGAGCTTCATTCAAGATTGATTCGAGTTTGACAAAGTCCTCAGCGGAGAGAGCGGATTCGAGTTGGGCGAGTTGACTTTGCATTCCGTGTAACACACTCAACACATTCTCGCGGTTGGATTGCAAAACGCCCAGCATCATCGAGGAGGATGTCCCTGCAAGGCGGCTGGTGGATTTGAAGCCAGGTCCGACGAAGGGGGCAACGTCCTGCGGGGTTGCCAATGCCAGCGCGGAGGAAATCAAGAATGGCAGGTGACTCGTGGATGCGAGGATACGGTCATGCTCAACAGCGTCAAGAACTTTGGCTTTCGCGCCGAGGGCTTCGATAATTTGATACGCGGCGGAGAGGGCACGGGATGAGGTTCGCGCAAGCGGAGTCAGCAAGAATGGAGCGGCGTAATACAGAGTTCGTTCGGCGTTTGCCAGCGAGAGCTTTTCCTTGCCGCAGATGGGATGTCCGCCGATGGGGTCGAAGCGTTCGGGCAGACGGGACATGGCTTCGACCACCAAACGTTTCGTCGAGCCCAAGTCCATGACGATGCAGGGATGAAAGATGGTAACACCTGCACTTGCGTGCGGTGCAAGTGTTGGTAATTGGTCAATGAGCGCAATGATGGATGGAACTGGCGCGGCAAGAATAACCATGTCAACTTCGGGGGAAAGTTTGGCAGGGTCGCTATCAGCGTAGTCCACGATTTGTTGGGACAGGGCAAGTTCGAGCGCGGCAGGGTCGGGGTCGATCCCATAGATGGCGGCGCACTTTCCGCGTAGTCCCAAAGCAAGGGAACCACCCATCAATCCCAGTCCGATAATGGCGATTTTTGAATCCGCGAGATTAAAGTCAGGCTCGTTCATGTTGGGCGACCAATTGACGATCCACCGCTTCGGCAACCGCCTTGACCTGCTTCACCATTTTAGCAAAGTCTTCGGGCGTGAGCGACTGCTTACCGTCGGAGATGGCATGCGGCGGGTCCTGGTGTACTTCGACGATGATGCCGTCCGCGCCCGCGGCGACACCCGCTTTGGCGATGGACGAAACGAAAGCAGAGTCGCCTGTGGAGTGAGAGGGATCGAGAATAACGGGAAGGTGCGTAAGTTTTTTGAGAACGGGGATGGCGTTGATGTCGGTGGTGTTGCGGGTGGCGGTCTCGAAGGTGCGGATGCCGCGCTCGCAAAGGATGACGCGGGTGTTGCCGCCGCTGAGAATGTATTCGCTTGCCATGAGCATCTCTTCGATGGTGGCGGACATGCCACGCTTGAAGAGGACGGGCGCGCGTGTCTCGCCGATGGCGCGCAGCAGGTTGAAGTTCTGCATGTTGCGCGCGCCAAGTTGAAACACGTCCACATATTTTTCCATCATCGCGATTTGCGAAACCGCCATCACTTCCACGACAATGGGCAAGCCTGTCAACTCGCGGGCTTCTGCCATGTATTCGAGACCTTCCTCGCCAAGTCCTTGAAACGCGTACGGCGATGTGCGCGGTTTGAAGACTCCGCCGCGAAGCGCGTTCGCGCCCGCCTCTTTGACCGCCCGCGCAATTTCAATGATCTGGGCGCGGGACTCCACCGAGCATGGTCCGGCGATGATGGGAATTTCCTTCGCGCCAATTGCGAATCCATCCAGCGGGAAAATCGAATCCTGTTCGTGGAATTGGCGCGAAGCAAGTTTGTAAGGTTTGGAAATCCGCTGGACCTCGAGAACGCCGGGCAGAGCCTCGAATTCCTCTTTGAGAACGTAATGTCCATCGCCGACCGCGCCGATGATGGTTTGCTCCACCCCGAAGATGGGATGGGCGGTGAGTTTGTGACTTTCGATGGCGGCAATGACGGCGTCGATCTGTTCGCGGGGTGCGCCTGGGCGCATGATGATCATCATGGTGAAAACTCCTCTTTTGATTTTCTTGCGTAGGGGCGACCCGTCATCATTATCAGACTCCTCGAACAAGCCTGACGGGTCGCCCTTACAATTCTATTTACGCCCAACCCTGCTTTGCGTATTCGCCTTGAGCGACAGCAAGCCTACGCCCCATGACCTGTGCAATCTGTCCGACCTGTTTGACCATCTCGGCAAAGGCTACGGGCTTGAGCGATTGCTTGCCATCCGAAACCGCCTTCGCGGGGTCGGGGTGGACCTCAACGATGATGCCGTCCGCGCCAGCAGCAATTGCGGCGCGAGCAATGGCAGTGACATAATTTGCGTGCCCTGTGGAATGAGATGGGTCAAGAATAACGGGAAGATGAGTCAGGTTCTTCAAAACGGGGACGGCATTGATGTCGGTGGTGTTGCGGGTGGAAGTTTCAAAAGTGCGGATGCCGCGCTCGCACAACATCACACGGTTATTTCCCCCTGCCAAAATATATTCGGCAGACATGAGCAACTCTTCGATGGTGGCGGAAAGCCCTCGCTTGAGCAAAACGGGAGTGCGTGTCTCGCCGAGGACACGCAGCAGGTTGAAGTTCTGCATGTTACGCGCGCCCACCTGAAAAACATCCACATACTTCAACATCACATCCACCTGCACCTGTGACATGATCTCGACCACGATGGGCAGACCTGTTTCCTCACGGGCTTCGGCAAGCAGTTCAAGTCCCTCCTCACCCAGACCTTGAAACGCATATGGTGATGTTCGCGGCTTGAACACTCCCCCTCGCAGAGCGCAAGCTCCCGACTCTTTGACAGCGTGGGCTGTTTCCAAAATCTGCGAGCGACTCTCCACCGAGCATGGTCCAGCGACGACGGCGATCTCGTCCCCGCCGACAGTGAACCCGTCGATGCCAACAATGGTATTCTCAGGGTGGAATTGGCGCGACGCAAGTTTATACGGCTGGGTGATACGTTGGACCATGTCCACGCCGTCGAGGCTTTCAAACCGTTCGAGCGGAATGTTGTGCGTCTCGCCGATGGCGCCAATAATCGTCGCTTCGACACCCTGCGAAAGGTGAGCATTCAGTCCCGCCTCTTTAATGGATGCGATCACTCCCTCCACTTGTTGGGGCGTTGCGTTAGCTTTCATAATGATCATCATAAGTTCTTCTCCTTGTTTAGGTAGACAGGTAACCAAGTACACAGGTGTTTACGTGCCTACGTATTTACTTGTCTACATGTTTACTTCCTCACTGTGCCGCTACCCAATCTGGTCTCAACTTCACCGCATCCCGCAGATAAACATGCTTGATCTCACTCTGCGGTACATCCGTATTCCAGTGGACAAGGACGCGAATTACTTTTCTCAAACTGCCCGGGACGGGAATCTCACGGGCGCACATCATCGGCACCATGCTCCAACCCATCTGTCGCGCCGCCTGGGCTGGGAAGGTGGAAGCCAGGTCTTCAGTCACGGTGAAGATGGCGCTGCCGACATCTTCGGGAATCATTCCTTCGTTATCTTTCAAAATCGATTCAAGCAATTCACGAGTTGCCTGAAGGATTAAGTCTGGCTCGTCTGCTGCGACGGTGGTCGCGCCGCGAATTCCGCGTGTGGGCATATGATCTCCTTGACTCTCCTCTTCTTTCAGGAGAGGGGTTGGGGGGTGAGGTGGTAACAAAAAAGAGCGAGACCGTTTGGTCTCGCTCTTCTGCATCCAGAGTTGGTTTCTGTCTACTTAAGCGCCACCAACGGCAGCCGAACTTCGGAAGCCGTAATAAAAGTAAAACGCAAACCCGCGGGTGGACTTAAGCATATTGGGCGCTATTCTATGCATGATAAGCCGATAAGTCAAGAGGCAATTTGGTTTCCAAGCATGGGTTTCCGTGTCCGCCATCCAACGTCTTTGCGGAGTCGTTATTCTTCAGGCGGTTTGATGAACAATCCAAAACTGCGGAAAGGCGAATTTTCCGAATCCAGGGCGAAAAAATCCTTACAGGAATAAAAGGCGGCATTTCGGAATTGAAAAGAGAAAAGCCCGCGCTTTATGCTAAACTACCCAAAGTCAACCGACAAAAGGCAAACCTGCCGAAAGGCAGGGACGCAAAGTCATGGGTCTAAAGTTGTGAAATCATAACCAGGACCGCCAGACTGCCGAAGGACGAATGGTCGCGCATCTTCTTTCGCGGGTCTGGCAAAGCCGGACCCGTTTTTATTTGAACATTACAACAATATCGTAGCGACAAATGGCAAACCTGTCGAAAGGCAGGGGCGCAAAGCCATGGATCTAAACCTGCTTGTCACAGGCATGATCGCCAGGCTGCCGAAAACGAGCAATCGGAATTGGGAACGTTTTTACACGCAGAAATCCGGATGCTCAAACGAAGGAGTATCTTATGACATTCGGATTTCGTCTCGGACAATTAAAAAATCGAATAACTGCGGGTATATTGCTCTTCATTGTCTGCGCTTTTGCGCTGCCCTCCCAGGCGTACGCAAAAGAAATTCCAGAGATAGTTCCACAACTCAATTCATTCATCGAAACCGTCAAAGATGGGAACGCCACCGCTCTGCGCGGCGTATATGTTCCCAACGTCATGGCCCTTTCCGTTGTTCAACAACCGGTTGGATATCCCGGCTACGTTTCCACCGACCGCTCCGTCGCCACCCAATTCAGCATCGCCGCAGAGGTGGGCAATGTAGGTTTGCTGGCCCACAACACCCATGCGGGCAGTCTGTTCATGAACATCAAGACGGGAAGTCGGATCACTCTGGTCTATGGCGACGGGCGCACGGAAGACTTCATCGTCAATAACATCCAGCGTTACCAGGCCTTGGATCCTCTCAGCCCTTACAGTCAATTCAAGTCGCTGGATACACAAACCTCGCTGACTGCGGAGGAACTTTTCAATAAAGTCTATCGCGGTAACTATCACCTGACCCTGCAAACCTGCATCGAGAAAAATGGCAACCAAAGCTGGGGCAGGTTGTTCATTTTGGCAGTCCCGGTCAAAACAGATTCGAGAACAACCCCCTAATCGATGGTAATGTAATATTACCGGAAGGCAAAATTTACCACCACACAAAACGTTCTTGATGTCATTACGAGCGCACTTTGTGAAGCAATCTCCTGTCTTCCGGCAAAAATAGAAAGGAAGATTGCTTCGAGCGGAAGAACACCGCTCTCGCAATGACATTTGTACGGCAGAGAAAGGTAAAATAACATTTACAAGAAACAGACAGCGCGGAAACTCACCGCGCTGTCTGTTTCTATGGAAGCGGGGTAATCGCTCCACCAGGTGTTTCCGCGGGAATCGACGTTTCAGTGGGAGGAAACACCTCGATGGTTGGCGTCGGGATGGGGGAGGCGGTTGGTTCGGGTGTATTTGTCGGGTAAATGGGAGGCGGAGCGTACAGATCGATGTTCAGCCGGATGGTTTTTTCCATCTCTGCCTTGTCGCCGATCAACGTCAGGCGCAATGACACGACCCCGTTCGGTTCGTTCGATAAATTCCACAAATACAGGGGACCGTCCTTTACGGGTTTATCACTCTGACTCAAAACAATCCATGAGGCAGGGTCGGCGCCCTGCCCATATTCAAGCACCCACCTTTTGAATCCCTTGTCCACGGTTGCGGAGCCTTTGATCTCTAGCATCGAATCGGTAATGACTTCGCCATCCTTGAGTTGGATTTCGATCGCCGGCTGGGGGTCGTCGGCGCGGCACTCACGTTCGGGCGCAAAATAAGGTTTGCGCGGCAAGCCCCGGTCTTCGAGCCAGGCGCGACCGTCGCTGGTTCCAAGCCAGTCACGCGCCCACTTGTCGGTGACGTTCAAAACCGTTTCCTCTTCGCTTGGCCCTTCGCAGGCTTTGGACGCTTCATAACCCGTCCACAAATCGATTTTGGCTTTACGGAGCAGGTCTTTTTCCGGTGGGAGCGGAGGCTGGTCGGCGGCAAAGGCTTCGGTGTACTGACTGCTGCATGAACTGGACGGCTGCGCGCCTGATAGACGACAGACCACCATATCCACGATTCCCGGCGGACGATTGAACGGTGTCGGCGCTCCATTCGTCAGATACGGTACGGCAAACTCCATGAATTGCGACCAGACCGGCGCTGCGCCGCTCAAGCCCGATGAACTGACCATTGGGGTGTAATCCGCATTGCCAACCCAAACACCAGTCACGAGGTCGGGAGTGTAGCCCAATGTCCAGTTGTCGCGGATGTCGTTGGTGGTCCCCGTCTTTGCCGCGACCGGGAAGGATAGGTTGAGGCGGGAATTGCGTCCAAATGTGAAGGAACGCGCTTCGTTATCCGAGAGGATGGAAGAAATCAAATATGCGTGTTCAGCGCGGATGACCTGTTCGCCCGCCTGCGGCTGATACTCGTACCTGACGTTGCCGGCAAAATCGGTGATCTTGAGGATGGCGACGGGCGGGACCTTGCTCCCCCCGTTGGCGATGACGGCGTAAGCGGAGGTCATGTCGATCAGGCTGACGTCGCCGCCGCCGAGTGTGAGCGAAAGCCCATAGTCGTTGCGGGTCAGCGAGGTGATGCCGAGTCTTTCGGCTGTGCCGATCAAGCCGTCCTTTTGCGGTGTGTTCGGATCGTCGTAGATGCCGACAAATTCCAGCGTCTTGACTGCGGGGATGTTGAACGAGTTGGCAAGCGCCGTCCGCGCGGTCAATCCGCCGTGGAACTTGCCGTCGTAGTTGCGCGGCTCGTAGGGCGGATTTGCGCCGTCGGGAAACTGAGTCGGGACGTCCCAGATCCAGGTCGAGGGTGTCCAGCCTTTCTCGAAAGCCGCGATGTAGGTGAACGGCTTGATGGACGAGCCCGGCTGACGCGTGGGACTGGTCGCCATGTTGATTTGTCCCGCAATGGCGTCATTATTGAAATCGGGGGAACCAACCATCGCCAATATTTCACCCGTCGATGGGCGGATGGAAACCAGGGCGCCATTTTTTGTATTGTTATCCACCATCGCCGCCACTTGATTCGTGACCAGTTGTTGGGCTGTATCCTGTAAAACCGGGTCGATGGTTGTGTATACGACAAAGCCGGAGCGGTAGATGGTCTGCGCATCGTACTGTTCTTCCAATTTCGAGCGGACGAAGTTCACCCAATGCGGATATTTTGCGTTAATCGAAGGCGCGCGGAAGGGATACGCCTTCATTTCGTTTGCGGCCTGAGTCGCGGCGACGGGATCGACACAAACAGGCGTCTCGCTGTTGCTGACCGTGATGCAATTATTCTGGGTACTCATTTCGAACATCAGCACCAGCACCTGCTGCTGGCGGATGAGCGTATCTTCGGGATTGGTGTAAATATCATATATGGCGGGTGACTGCGGCAGTCCTGCCAGAAACGATGCTTCGCCCAATGTCAGGTCTTTGGCGGATTTGCCGAAGTAGGTTTCGGTGGCCGCCTCGACTCCGTAGGCAAGGTTGCCGTAGTAGATTTCGTTCAGATACAGTTCGAGGATTTCATCCTTTGAATAGCGGCGGGTGATCTCTGCCGCAAGGATGATCTCACGCGTCTTGCGGGTGTATGTCCGCTGGGAGCGTTCCTCAGGCGACAGTAAAAGCGCGCGCGCCAGTTGCTGTGTAATGGTGGATGCGCCCCCGCCCTGTCCGTCGGTGCGATAGTTTTCCCACAAGGCACGGATGATGGCGGCCGGATCGAAGCCTGGGTGGTTATAGAATTCCTTGTCTTCGGTGGCAATGGTGGCGGCGACGAGATTGGGGGAAATCTCCGAAAGCGGAATGTAGGTGCGGCGTCCCGCATTGGGGTCGAGAATTTCATACAAGACCTGGCCGTTGCGGTCGAGAATCCGCGTGGTCTCGAATTGCGAGGCGCGATTTTTCAGGTCGCTCACGTCGGGCAGGTCGCTGGCGATTTGATAATACTTGTAGACGAAATACGATCCTCCAATCACGCTGACGATGACCGTAATGAAAACTGCCACGATCAGTCCGCGCAGGAGACAGCCCCAGCTCTTGAAAGGATAAATGCTTCGCGTGAAGGATGAAGGCTGAACTGAAGGTTGAATGCCTGGCGTTAAGGGTTTAACGCCAGCCTGTGATCGGGGAATGGATGCAGGCGGAGGAGTCGTCGGCGCGGGTTGTTGCTGACGTGTGAGGGCGTAGGCGGCGGGCGTGACCCGCGTGCCCTCCACATCGATTTCGTTGACTCGGCGCGGCAGGGGCATATTGTCCTTGTCCAGCGCGGGACGGTAATATGGGTCGTTGAGATGTGAGGGAGTCTCGGCGGGTTTGTATTCGCCCTGAGTCTCCTCCTCTGACCTGAGAATTCGGCGTAATCGGTCGTTATCTTCGTTGCTCATGGGAGTCTCGCAAATCTCCAATTACAAGTTATTTGTAATTGGAGATTGGTAATTGGTAATTACTTTGGCCTGCTCAACACCAGCAGATTCAACGAACCTTTCTGGCAGATTTCTCCGTTTTGATTCTTCACCATCACAGAGGCAGTCATCGAACCGCCGCCGATGCGCGGCATGGCTTTGGTCTCGGTCACTTCCAATTCGGCGGAGATCGTGTCACCGATAAAGAACGGCTTGACGAACTTCCACTCGTCGATCTCGCGGAAGGCAAGCACCGTCCCTTCGAGCAGGCCCGTCCGCATGATCAGGCCTGTGGCGATGGACAGCCCCAACAGTCCGTGCGCGATGCGTTGACCGAACTGGGTCTTGCCGGCAAACGCAGCATCCGTATGGATC
Source organism: Anaerolineales bacterium (assembly GCA_034433295.1). Lineage (GTDB taxonomy): Bacteria > Chloroflexota > Anaerolineae > Anaerolineales > Villigracilaceae > Villigracilis. The sequence goes on from DAOUAS010000032.1 coordinate 9,403, forward strand.
TGGTTGAAGTCACCCGTCAGCCCGGCAAAGCCAAAAATATCCGACTCGCCAATCGTCCGTCCAACCGTTGCCACCTTTTGCCCAACTGAAAATTCCTCGAAATAAAGTCCTGCCATTTCTCTCTCTCCTTGTTTACCTGTGTGCTTGTCTACCTGTCCACTTACACCAAATTATACCTTTGACCTCCCGCCATTTCGCTCTTACAATTGGCGCCATGCGCGATTGGTCCTTAACTCCCGGCGACCCGCTTTATCTCTCTCTGGCAGCGGATGCCCGCCTTTGTCAGCCCGACTACCTCAACGACCACATCTGGGAGGTGGAACTGGGCGCAGTGGATACCGAGCGCGCTTTCGTTTCGCTTTTCACCACGTTCGGTCTGCGCGCCCGCGCAATGCGGATTTTTCTGCGCTTCACCGAAAACAACGTCTCCGTCACAGACCCTAACACCTTTGCGGTCAAACCGTCACTGCGGCGCTTCTATCCAAACTTCCTAACCCTCGATTTTGTTCCCTTCGAGAACCTCCAGGTCACAACCGAATACTGGGTTCCCGAATCCCATGCGGTGGCGGGACGGGTCACCCTGGTCAACAAAGGCACGGCTGTTCGCCAGATCAAATTGGAAGTATGCGCCGCGCTCTCACCGCTCGACGGGCAATCCATCATCCCCACCCAACAACAACTTGCGAACATCCTTGCAGGGCAAACCAGTGGAATTGCCCCCGTGATTTTCATGACGGGCGGACCCAAACACGGGACTGGAACCCACGCCTCCCTCCTGCTCGACCTTGAGCTTGGTCCCGGCGCAACGCGGCAGATCGCCTTCGCCGAAGCCGCCCTCGACACCGTCGCAGCGTCTTTTGAATTGGCCCGTCACAGCGCGGCCCGTCCCTGGGAAGCGGAACGCGCCCGCATCGAACTGCTCAACACCTCGCAAACATTGGACATCCGCACCGGCGACCTGGATTGGGACGCCACATTGGCATTCAGTCAGACCGCCGCGCTCGGCTTGTTCTTCGGCGAAAGCGAACACCTGCCCCACCCATCCTTTGTGACTGCCCGTCACACCGACAACGGCTTCTCGCGCAAAGGCGACGGCGCAGACCACCCGCCTTCGTGGAATGGTCAGGTCCCGCTGGATGCCTACTATCTCTCCAGTATCCTGTATGGCGCGCCGCAGGTGACAAAGCATCTCATCCTCAATTTTCTCTCCACACAGGACGAAGACGGCGAAGTGGACGGCAAACCCGGCATTGCGGGCCAGCGCGGGAAAATACTTGCCGCGCCCCTGCTTGCCAGCCTGACATGGAAATATTATCAAGCCACGGAGGACGAAGCCTTCCTTGCGGAGGTCTTCCCCAAATTAATTCGATTCTTCTGGTCGTGGTTTTCCTCGGCGCATGACCGCAACCGCGACGGTTCTCCCGAATGGGACAACATCCTGCAAACAGGTTTCGACGACAACCCCATCTTCGATGTCTGGCATCCCTGGTCGCAGGGATTGGATATTTCTCTGGTGCACAGCCCGTCGCTCGAAGCCATGCTCTATCACGAAGCAAAATCCATCGCGAAAATCGCAAACAAACTCGGCAAGCCTGACGAAGAAACCGTGCTTGTCGCTGCACAGGCAGAGGTGCTCAAAGCATCCCTGATTGCAGGCTGGAATCCGAACCAAAGTTTCTACTCATACCGCGACCGCGAGACAAAACAAGTCTCAACGGGCAGGGTCATCGCAAAAAAGAGGGGCGATGGAAACATGCGCCCAAAGGAAGAGTTCGAAACGGCAATCCGCTTGCTGGTGGAAATTCAGACAAAAAACCCAGCGGCGAAGCGACCCGAAGTGGAGGTCAGCGAATTCTTCAGCAGGACCAAGGGCGAGGTCGAAACCATTCAGGGTCATCAATTTCAATGGCGCACAGGTGGGCTGGTCGCCACCACCCAGAAACTGTTCACCCGTGTCGGCAGAGTCAGCGTGACCGGGCTGGACGAAAAAGACAAGATCGTCGTCAGGTTGATAGACACCACAAGCGAGGATTTGACTCTCGCGCTTCCGCTTTGGGCTGGGGTTCCCGAAGCGCAACAGGCAAACGCATTGATCGGACGCAACATGATGACCGCGGACAGATTCGACCGCCCCTTCGGCCTGCCCTCGCTCCCCGTTTCACCCGACCCGGACGCTGATCCTGTTTCGATGAGCGTCCTCCTCCCCTGGAACCAGTTGATCGGCGAAGGACTGCTCGCGTATGGGTTCCGTTCCGAAGCCACCCGCCTGACCGCCCATCTGATGAACGCAGTCATCCAGAACCTGAAACAAAACCGTTCCTTCTACCAGCGCTATCACGCGGAAAAAGGAACAGGAATCGGTGAGCGAAATTCGTTACAGGGTTTTGCGCCGGTCGGACTTTTCATGCAGGCTTTGGGCGTGGCCATTCTCTCCCAGCGCAAAGTAAAACTCGAAGGCAGGAATCTCTTCCCCTGGCCAGTGACGATCAAATACAAAGGGCTGACTGTTGTGCGCGGACTGGAACAAACAGTCGTCACCTTCTCCAACGGCGAAAGCGTCATCGTCAAAGAAGAAGCGCGGTGTATTGTTGAGATGTAGAAACAGCCGCCAGGACCGGCAGTGATACCGCAAAGTCAGCTAGGCAAACATGTGTGACAGTCCCTTGCCAGACAGAAAAAAGTCAGGCACAATAGCATCGTCCTGAAAATTCAAACCAAAATCCCCGAGGAAACATGAACTATTCTTCAGCCGAGTTGATGATCATAAATGCCGCGCGTTTATTGCGCGACGGCGATGTTGTTTTCGTGGGTGTCGGTCAGCCCAACCTGGCGTGTAATCTGGCAAAACGCACGCACGCGCCCAACCTGGTGATGATTTACGAAGCGGGCGTAATCGGCGCGGAACCGGCAAGGCTCCCGCTTTCCATAGGTGACCCAACCCTCGTCAGCGGGTCGCTTTCGGTGGTGAGCATGTACGACATTTTTGCAAACTATCTCCAGCGCGGCAATGTGGACGTGGGCTTCATGGGCGGCGCGCAAATCGACAAATACGGCAACATCAACGCCACGGTCATCGGCGGGTACGACCATCCCAAAGTGCGGCTGCCAGGTTCCGGCGGGTCGCAGGAAATTGCCGCGTGGGCCAACCGCTGTTACATCATGACTCCGCATCAGAAGCGCCGCTTCCCCGAAAAGGTCGAATTCATGACCTCGGCCGGATTCATCGGCGGGAAGGGCGACCGTGAAAATGCGGGACTGCGCGGCGGCGGGATGCTGGCAGTTGTGACCGATATCGGCATCCTCGAACCGAACGAAGACGGCGAAATGATTTTGACCGCCCTGCATCCCGGCAAAACAGTGGAAGACGCCAAAGCCAACACCGGCTGGGATTTGAAAACCGCAGAACAGGTGAAGGAAACTGAACCCGTTACTGAAAATGAATTACGAATTTTGCGTGAGGAACTCGACCCGACAGGGATTTACCTGAAGGGAGCCGCATAAAAAACAACGTCCCGAAGCTGATTTGGAAAACCTTCGGGACGTTGTTTTTTGTCGATCGATTATTCGTCCAGGGGCATTACGCACCGAAAACCGACATAGCCGCCAAAATAACCCGGGGCCAGTTTCAGGCGGGTATCCACACGGATATTGCCGCTGTTGCCTCCAAATGCATGCCATGAACCGCCGCGCGCAATGCGCTCGCCCCTTGCATTGAGGTCTTCGCGCCCGTCGCTGTCGTCATATGGGTAGGCTTTGAAAAGGGTGCTTGTCCACTCCCATACGTTGCCAGACATGCCATATACACCATAGGGGCTTTGTCCTTTTTCGTGTTGTTCCACCGGGGTCGTATCGGCGACACAACCGACTTTGTTGGCAAGGCTGCAATCAGGTTCTTCATTTCCCCAGGGATACAGGCGCCTGTCGGTGCCGCGCGCCGCTTTTTCCCATTCCGCTTCGGTGGGAAGGCGTCCGCCCCTCCATTTACAATAGGCGGCCGCCATTTTCCAATCCACATAAAGCACGGGGAATTTGGCAAAGGCTGGGTTGGCAAAATAAGTGGTTCGTGTTGCCGAACCGCCCTGTTGTGGACGCCTGCATTCGACGGCATAGACACAGGCATCGTACATCTCGTTGGTGACTTCGAATTTGTCGATGTAGAAGGCTTCCACGAACACCTCATGGGCGGGACGCGATCCAACGTCGCCGGTATCGTCGCTGCCCATGGTGAATGTGCCGGCGGGGATCAGGCGCATGGGCACATTCTTCGCATCCTTGATCTCGGTTGGAATGGGTGTCGGGGTGGGCACGGATGGTTTTTCTGTCGGCGTAACCGTTGGCGGGATGGGTGTTTGCGTTGGGGGGACTTCAGTGGGCGAAGGCAACACTTGCCGCGTGGGAGTCATCACCGGCGCAAAAATTCGAGGATTACTCCACAACCAGTATCCGCCGCCGCCCGCAATGGCAAAGAGCACAAAAACGCCAAACGCGACAAGCGCAAATGGAAATGACTTTTTCTGGGCCGCCGGCAACTTTACCTTGCCGGTCATCTGATCGCGCAGTTGGGATGTCTTGATGGATGCCGCGCTGACTTCCCTGCCTTCCATCAGGTTTTGCAATTCCCCGATGAAGGTGTGCATATCGGGATAGCGGTCTTTCGGCTCCTTGGCCAGCGCCTTGAGCAAAACCGATTCGACATCTCTGGGCAGGTCGGGAACGTATAGTTTGGGAAGCGGGAGCGGCTCGGTGGCCTGTTTCAACAGAACGCCTGCCGGCGTGTCGGCGACATACGGCCTGTGTCCAGTGATCATTTCATAGAGGACGACTCCCAGCGAATACAAATCGGACTGGGCCGTGGGCTCGCCTGTCCATTGTTCGGGAGCCATGTAATCGGGCGTGCCAAGTCCCGTGCCTGAACTGGTCAATGTGACATCTTTGTGTTGTTCTCCAAAGAGTTTCACCAGCCCAAAATCAGTCAACATGGGCTGTCCTTTGTCGGTCAACAAGATATTCGAGGGCTTTACGTCGCGGTTGATGATGTTGCGCTCGTGGACGTATTCCAGGGCGTGCGCGATGGGCATGATCATCTGCACGGCCTCACGCCAGGGCGTGGGCTTTCCAAGCCGGCTTTTGAGCGTGCCGCCGGGCAGGTAAACCATGACAAGGTAGGGTAGTCCTTCGTGTTCGCCGTAGTCGATCACACCGACGATATTGGGATGGGAAAGTTTGGCAAGCGATTTGGATTCTCGTTCGAAGCGCTTGAGGAGCAGTTCCATCTCCTCCGGCGGGAAGGCCTCGCGCCGAATGACCTTGACCGCAACTTCACGTTCAAGGCGCGTATCGTATGCCTTGTAAACGGTAGCCATCCCCCCTTCGCCCAGCCGCTCAAGGATTTGGTAGCGTCCAAATTCCTTACCGATCAACCCTGACATAGACTTTTCCTCTTTCGATGCCTGACATCCTTGGTGTCGTTCCCATTATAAGCGAAACCTTTAGGATGAAAACACCATCCCGCAGGGCCGGTTGCAATCGCCTGCGGGACGGCGTTTCAGGCAACGGGTCACTTAACTTCGTCAGCGCACAGCGAATGCCAATATGCGCTCCGTAATAAACCGGGGACATCTGGAAGCGCCTGTCACACTTTGCATTATATGACGAATGGGTTAAACAAGTCAATTAAGACATCATCGAAAAACGCATGGTAAACAGGGATGCAACGCCGGGTCTCAGGTAAAATATCCGTTGCATTTCAATGGGTACCCCATTCAGGAGAATCGCCGAGTGAAAACTTTCCAAACCCTGCTGCGCGCAGGACTTAGCCTGATCCTTGCCTTCATCGTCGCCTTTCCACTGGCCGTGATTTTCTTCGGTTATTCCGGTTATGGAACCCTGGACCGCGCCTTTCTGGTTCTCGTTCCCGCTTTTTCGGCTGCCTATTTGATATTCGAATCCTCCCCGTTTTTGCGGAAATGGCAGAGGAAAAAAATAACACAATTTCGGGAAATCTACTCCCTCAAGATTTACTCTCTCAGTTTCTTGTTCGGCTTCCTCCTGTCCTTTGCCGCCGTGCAAACCTTTCGCGAAGTCGTCATGACTCCCTTGACCTTGATTCTGTTTTCTGGCGGCTTGACCCTTGCCGGAAGCGTCACCGGCTACTTCCTGGTGCGCCGCGCTGCGCGGTCCCTCCAAAGCGGATTCCTGAACCGACCTTTGAATCTCATTCTCTGTCTGAGCCTGTCTGTCTTTCTGTTCGCGTTTATTTTCATTACATGGCGGTTTCCTGCAGGGTTCGAAAGGTACTACGCCCCTGCTCCCGTAAACTGGCTTGGCTGGTTTATGGCAAGTTCCGTAACGGCGGGAATTCTGGGGATTGGCGTCTTGCCCGCATTCGACTCGCATTGGCTTCCGCAGTTCAAACAGACAAGGCTTTTCAATTTCACCACAGACAACCTGCCCGGCTTTTATGCGGGCGGAATGTTCTTCCTTATCGATCTTGTCCTTGCGCGGGCGCTCAATCATGAGGCGCTGACGGTCAATTCCGTCCTCTTTGAATCAGACGCGGGGCCGTGGATGTCCATCCTGGGCAGTCCAACCGAGGATGTCATCAACCGCTCGGTACATCCGCTGGCGCTGATCACCCTGCGTCCCTTCGTCCGCTTTTTAACTTTGTTCATGGGAGAGCAATGGCAACTCGCGCCAATGCTGGTCGTTGCCGCCATGAGCGGACTGTGCGTGCTCATGGCCTGGCTCTTCGTCAGGCGCGCCACAACCCAGCGGACTTACGCCTTCATTTTTGCGGTCATGCTTGGCTCGACCTCCGCGCACCTCACCTTCGGCTCATTGACTGACACCTACATCTTCGGCGTCACTTCGCTAATTTTCTTTTTCCTGTTGATTCAGGCAAAGGAAAACCGCCTGACGGTTCTTGTCCCGGCCGGGTTGTTGGTCTTTGGAATTACAATCACCAACGTCGCGCAGGCGGCGATTGGTTTGTTTTTCAACCAATTTGGACTCAAACGCCTGATCCGTTATGGACTGGTGCTTGCCGCCTCCGCTGTCATGCTGACCGTCCTTACCAGCGCGATGTATCCCAACCGCCAGACCTTTTTCTTCGTCCCCGGCGACATTGCCTTCGAGGGAAACTTCGTCAAACCCATGCACAAATCCCCGGCGGAATATCTGACTGGAAAACTCCAGGTTGTCAGCCGCACCATGTTTCTTTACGGGGTTGTTGGTCCCAGCCCGCTCGAAGTGATCGCGGACAAACCACCGCGTCCCACAATCGACCTGAAGACCTACGATGTCCGCATGAACAAACTGGCTTCCTACAAGGGACCTGGCAATATTCCGCTCGCGCTATGGCTGGTTCTGCTCGGCGGCGCTCTTCTCCTTTTTATAAAAGGCTTGCGCTCCTCCCCACACTTGCCATTAATGTTTGGGCTGCTTGGAAGCCTGGCATTCAACTTCCTCCTGCATATGAACTACGGCACGGAACTTTTCCTCTATTCATCGTTCTGGACATATGCGCTGATTTTCTTCGTAGCGCTTGCCCTGACGGAACTCGCGGGCAAGGCATGGTTCGAATCCGCCCTGTCCGCTTTCCTGCTCATTTTGATGGCCAACAATTTCTGGTTCATCTTCACCATTCTGCGCGCCCTTGCCCCCTTTTATGCTTCAGCCGGCAGCCTCCCATAAAAGTAACCCTTTACGCGCGGGGATTGTCAGGGTATACCAAATATAATGACGCTTCCCCGCATCCATCACCTCCTCTTTGACCTCGGCGGCACACTCATGTACGCGCGCGAGGAATGGCAGCCTGTGCTGGAACGGGCCGACCATGCGCTGACAAATTCGCTTCGCGAACATCACATCGAACTGGAGGCAGCGGTCTTTCGTACAAGGCTGTACGAATACTACGCCCAACGCGACAAGGACTTCCAGGAAACCACCTATCATTTTGTATTGCGCGAATTGCTCGAAAAGTTGGGGCATGTCGAAGTCGCCGAACCAGTCATCCGTTCCGCGCTGGATGCGATGTTCGAGATCACCCAGTCCAATTGGGTGCTGGAAGACGATGCAATGGATATGATCCGGCAATTGAAATCCAGGGACTACAAACTCGGCATCTTCTCGAATGCCGGCGACGACAAGGATGTGCGGATGCTGGTCTGGAGTTTGGGACTCCGTCCGCACTTCGATTTCGTGCTGACCTCCGCCGCATGTTTCTACCGCAAACCGCACCCTCGCGCTTTCGAGATCGCGCTGGCCCGCTGGAATGTTCCCCCGGAGGAAGCCGCAATGGTCGGAGACAGTTTACAGGCGGATATTTTGGGCGCAAAGAATCTGAGGATGCAGGCAATCTGGATCAAACGCCGCGCACAATTCACCGAGCAGGAGGTTCAACGCATTCGCCCCGACTTTAGCCTGAACAGCCTTGAAAAACTATTCCCCACCCTGGAGCGGATGAATCTAACGCGGCAATAAAATCCCCAGCGAAGGTCGGGAGAATCCTGCTGGACGGAATCCACATCGCCAATCAACCTATTGTGCGCGCAGGGAAATGATCGAATTGTTTGAAATGCAAAATCAAGGCGACGGTCACTCGAAAGCAACTGTCGCCTTTTTGCTATCCAGCCCGCCAGATGGGGCGAGTCAAACAGGTCGGGCCGCCCGTGCCTTTGAGCGAAATATCCTTTCCTTCATATGTCCACACCTGAGCGCCCGCTTCTTCGAGGCGCTTTTTCGTGACCGGGTTTCCTTCGAGCATCACACACTTACGCGGGGCGACTGCCAGCACATTGCAGCCCAGCGAGTCATATTCCCCATCGGGGACCTCGACAAATTGAAAACCGCGATCCAAAAGCCATTCGCGGAAAGGAACCGGCATGAGGCGCGAATACACCACCGCGAGGTCCCTGTCCACGATACTAATAAAGGAAAGAAGATGCAGGCAATCTTGTGGCCCCGTCCAATAGGGGAGTTGCACCGGGAAGATTTCATCCACCGAATCGGCGAGCAATTCACGCAGCTGGCTCAACCCTTTGGCATTGGTGCGGAATCCCTGTCCCACCGCCAGCGTACGCTCATCCACCCAAAGAACGTCGCCGCCCTCCAGTTTTCCCCTGCCGGAAATTCGCCCAATCACCGGCACGCCCATTTCCCGCAAATATTTTTCAGCCGCGGCGGGTTCGGGAGCGCGCGCCGCCTTTCCCATGCTGCATAAAATCGCGCCGCGTTCCGAGACCACCAGCGGGTCGTGGAGGTAGATCGAGTCAAGGCTGGTGGAATCATCTTCGGGCGCATAGTGAATCTCGAAGTCGAATTGCTCAAGAATGCCGACAAACTTTTCGTATTCTGCCAGTGAATTCTCGTAATCGGGACAGCCGAAATAAATCAGCGATTGCCATTGCGCTTCGAGATTCTTCCGGCTGATGAATGCCTGCCGCGGATGTTTGAGCGCCATGCGGCGAATCGGCGCATACATCGATTGGCAGCCAAAGGCTTTCATCAACCGCACCATTGGGTGATCATGTTTGCCACAACCTTCGTCGCGGTTACAACTTCATCGAGCGGCACGAATTCGTTTGCCGAGTGAGCCACACCCACGTCGCCGGGTCCGTAGTGGGTCGCTGCCATCTTCCCGTGATTGACATATAACCGCATATCCGAACCATAGGTCACGGCGCGCATCACAGGCGCAGAACCGGCCACTTGTCGATGAGCGGCGCTGAGTTGCTGGATGAAAGGGTGTTCGGGCGGAGTCTCGCTCGATGAGAATTGTCCTTCGACCCATTCCAACTTGGGCGGATTTTGACTCAGCCAGGGGTCCGACTCCGCCGCGCGCTGGATTGTCCCTTCGAGCGCCTTTCGCGCCTCTTCATCCGACTCGCCAGGCAGGGAGCCCATGCGTCCCTCGACCACCAAATCCGCGGGGACGGTGGAATGCCACTCGCCGCCGTGGATGGTTCCAAGATTGATTGGCGCGATATTGTTCGGGTCTTCGTAGAGCGGATGCTTGAAATTACGATGCCGTTCCACTTCGAGCCGATTGATGGCATCGAAAAGCAGAACAAATTTTTCGATGGCGCTCACACCATAGGGCTTCATTGCCGCATGAATGGAACGCCCGGACACGCTGAGACGGAAAGTTAGCGCGCCCGATTGCACGGAGGAAATCTCGAGGCGGGTCGGCTCCAGCAAGATCACCGCATCGGCTCGATAACCTTTGACAATGGTGGTCAACGCGCCAACGCCGCCGGATTCTTCGCCGATGACACTTTCGATCAACACGTCATGCGCGGGGCGATAACCAAGGCGCTGCAACACATCCACGGCAAAGATGCCCGCGCACAATCCGCCTTTCATATCGCACGAACCGCGGCCAAACAGTTTCCCATCGCGGACCGCGCCGCTCCACGGGGAATCCGTCCAAAGAGAGAGATCGCCCACTGGGACGACGTCCACATGCCCGTTGAGGATGAGGGAATGTCCATCGCCGGAGCCGGTCCCGCGCCAGAGCCCCACCACGTTGATGCGCTCGGTTGGCGAATTTCGGTCATCACTGAAGGCGGGATGACTTCGCAACTCATCGAAACGCGAAGGGACAATCTTCACTTCGAGTCCCATCGTTTTCAACTTATCGGCGATCAGGAATTGAACATCATGCTCCTCGTTGGGCAGGCTGGCGGCTTGCACCATCTTTTGCAAGAAGGCGATCAAGTCATCGCGGGCGGCATCCACCGTATTGGAAAGAAGAGTGGCATCCATAGGTTTTCCTTTTTGAAGTGATTTCATCACATTATAATCGCCGCCACAATTCCCCGCGGATAATATTCATGAGCATTATAACGGTATAATTCAAGCATGTTATCGGCACAAAAGATCGAAAAGTTTTCACAGGAATTCGAGACATGGACCCCGCAGGAGATCATCGCCTGGGCGGCGGATCGGTTCTCCCCATACATTGCAATGAGTTCGTCGCTTCAAACGCAGTCCATGCCGTTGCTGCACATGGCGACGCGCATCATTCCCGATTTGCCCATTTTGTTCATCGACACAGGCTATCATTTTTGGGATACGCTGATGTTCCGTGAGAAGATTGCCCACGAATGGAATTTGAACATCATTGACCTACATCGTCTTTCGAATTGGGATTCGTTCGTGCGCCAGTATGCGCGCACCCTGCCGCTGGAAGACCCGAACCTATGCTGTTATTTGCACAAAGTACAGCCGATGCAGCAGGCTTTGAAGGGCCACAAAGCCTGGATCAGCGGAATCCGCCGCGACCAGACCGCAATCCGCGCCAAGGCGCATTTTTTGGAGTTGCAGGAAAACGGGCTGCTCAAGATCAATCCGCTCTTGAACTGGAAAAAGGAAGACGTAAAACGATACATCGAGGAGCACAACCTGCCGCAGCATCCGCTCTATGAAAAAGGTTACCGCAGTGTGGGCTGCGCTCCCTGTACCATTGCCATCGGTGTCAATGACGACGAACGCGCCGGGCGTTGGGCGGGACGCGGCAAGGTGGAATGCGGACTCCATACCAGCATGTTCAACACAAAAGACATCTCGGAGTCGAAAGGCGAGTTTCGGCTGGATGTAGCAAAGACCTTGTAACATGTGGTTGGTAATCGGAAAATGAAACTATCCGAACGACAACAACGCTGGAGAAAATTCAACGCGCTTACGCCGCAAAAACTGGCGCAGGCGCGTCTTGTGCTGGATGAGATCCGCGATGGCGGCGAGGTGATGCGTTCGCTTCGTAACTATCCGCTCGAGGGCGGGGGGTATCTGACCAAAGCCGCGCTGGTCGGCGCCTACAACCAGATGGTGGAGTCTGGCGAGATCGAGCCAGACCGCAGTCTGCTGGAAAAAATCCGCATGAAACCTATGCGCACACTGTCGGGTGTAACCACCGTCACCGTGTTGACCAAGCCTTATCCCTGCCCTGGCAAGTGCATCTTCTGCCCCACCGATGTCCGCATGCCCAAGAGTTATCTGCCCGATGAGCCGGGCGCAATGCGCGCGTTGGAACACCAATTCGACCCATATGACCAGGTCTATTCCCGCCTGCGGGCGCTGGAAAACCTCGGTCATCCCACCGACAAGGTCGAGTTGCTGATTCTCGGCGGCACGTGGTCTTCGTATCGGCGCGATTATCAGGAGTGGTTCATTGCGCGGTGTTTCGATGCGATGAATGGTGTCAAAAGTCTGAAGACTTTTGACACCCAACGACAGGTGTCGTTGGACTCCGCACATACACAAAACGAAACAGCCGCCCACCGCAACGTGGGACTGGTCATCGAGACCCGCCCCGACGAAATCAATCACGCCGAGTTGCGCTGGCTGCGTCACCTCGGCGTGACCAAAGTACAGATGGGTGCGCAAAGCCTCGATGACCGCATTCTCGAACTCAACAAGCGCGGACATGACGTGGAATCCACGCGACAAGCGGTTGCCCTGCTCCGCGCCGCTGGATTCAAAATCGTCCTGCACTGGATGCCCAACCTGCTGGGCGCAACCCCCGAATCAGACCGCGCCGACTTTGCCAAACTCTGGAGCGGATTCTGCCCCGACGAAATCAAAATCTACCCGAATCAATTGCTTGCCAACGCCGAGTTGTACGAGTATTGGAAACGCGGCGAATTCCATCCATACTCCACCGAAGAATTGGTTGACCTGATCGCCGACATCAAACCGACCATCCCGCGCTACTGCCGAGTCAATCGAGTCATCCGCGACATTCCCGGTAACAATGTGGTCGAAGGCAACACGCGTACCAGCTTACGGCAGGATATTCACAACGAGATGAAAAAACGCGGCACGCGTTGTCAATGTGTGCGTTGTCGTGAAGTGCGCGGCAAGCCTGTGGATTCCCAATCCCTGCGGCTGGATGACCTCACCTATCAGGCGGGCGCAGCCGAAGAGCATTTCATCTCCTTCGTCACACCCGATGACGGGCTGGCAGGTTTTATCCGTTTGTCGCTGCCGACGAAGAATTCCCCGTCAACTGGCATGTCTGACCTCGACGGCGCGGCGCTCATCCGCGAAGTGCATGTCTACGGTCAATCGCTTTCCTTCGGCGAAGAACAGACTGGCGCCGCCCAACATCTCGGTCTCGGCACACGCCTGCTTGAGGAAGCAGACAAGGTGGCGCGGCAAAAAGGTTTTTCGCGCATGGCAGTCATCTCCGCTGTCGGCACGCGGCATTACTATCTCAATCGCGGATTTGAACGCAGCGAGTATTATCTGGTAAAAAAGATTTAAGCCATTTGCCACGAAGGAACACGAAGTGTCATAAAGGTTTTTCTTCGTATACCTCACCTGCACTGCGCCAAACGCAGTGCGGTGCAAGTGTTGTGATACTTCGTGGTTAAAAATCAGGAGAAAATTGAAAACAAAACACTGGATCGCCTTCATCGCCCTCGGCGTCATTTGGAGCTCGTCTTTTCTGTGGATCAAACTCGGGGTACAGGAAGCAGGTCCCACCGTCCTGGTTGCCTTCCGCATGTTGTTCGGCTTTCTCAGCGCCGCCGTCGTCGCCATCTATCAAAAAGATAAATGGCCGCGTGACTGGAAAACCTGGGGGATTTACGCCATCCTCGGTCCCACCAGCCTTGCCATTCCCATCTTCTTCATATCGTGGGGCGAACAGACTATCGACTCAGCGGTCGCATCCATCCTCAACGCGACCATGCCGCTGTTTACTTTGATCATCGCCCACTTCACCCTTCACGATGACAGGATGACCCTGCAAAAAGTCATCGGTTTGCTGGCAGGCTTTGCAGGTATCGTGGTGCTGCTCAGCAAAGACCTGTTTGCCAACGCCCACAACTCCGCCATCGGACAGGCGGCGGTCATCCTTGCCGCCCTGTTTTATGCTGGCAGCGCCGTGGCAACTCGCAAGTTCACGCAACATGTACAGGGCGCAGTGCGTGGAGCGGCTCCCCTGCTGACCTCCACCATCTTCATGTGGGCGCTGATGCCCTTTTTCGAACCATCGTTCAAATTCCCCGTGCAGCCTGTTACATGGATTGCCATTCTGTGGCTCGGCGTCCTCGGTTCGGGGATCGCCATGGTGCTCAATTATTACCTGTTGCACGAGATCGGTCCCACGCGCAGTTCGATGGTGACGTATGTCTTCCCGCCCGGCGGCGTCCTTCTCGGCATCATCTTTCTCAACGAGGAACTCACCTGGCAATTGCTGGCTGGAGCCGTGTTGATCGTTGCCAGCCTTGTCATCGTAAACCGGAGGCCCCAAAATGGATGAACATCGTTCTGGTTTTATCGCCATCATCGGACGTCCCAACGTGGGCAAGTCCACCCTCGTCAATGCGTTGCTTGGGCAAAAAGTTGCCGCCGTCTCGCCGCGCCCGCAGACCACGCGCCGCCGCCAACTCGGCATCCTCACCCTCGAAAACGCCCAACTCGTTTTTGTCGATACGCCCGGCATTCACCAGCCGCGTCACAAACTGGGCGAGTTTTTGAACTACGAAGCCGAAGAAGCGCTGGATGGCATGGATGTGATTCTCTGGCTGGTGGATGCTTCGACTCAACCAACCGAGGACGACACCCGAATCTCTGACCTGCTCAACAAGCCTTCGATCCGCTCCACCCGACTGCTGGTCCTGAACAAAATGGATTTGGTCAAACCCGAAGATGAGTCCGCCCGCAGCGAGGAATATGACGGACTGCTGAATCGTGCCGAAATCGTAAAAATCTCAGCTGCAAAAAAAATCGGCGTGGATCAACTTCTCGAAAAACTAATCAGCCTGCTGCCAGAGCGTCCCGCCGAATATCCCGAAGAGCAAATCACCGACTCGTATGAACGCGACATCGCCGCTGACCTCATCCGCGAAGCCTGCCTGAAAATTTTGCGCGACGAAGTGCCGCACAGCCTCGCCGTCCGCGTGGATGAGTTCAAGGAGCGCGAGAACGGCATGGCGTACATCGCCGCGACGATTTTTGTGGAACGCGAATCTCAAAAGGGAATCGTCATCGGCGAAGGCGGCAAAATGCTCAAATCTATCGGCAGCGCCGCCCGCAAGGAAATCGAAGACATGGGCGGGCGAAAAGTCTTTCTCGAAATCCGCGTGAAGGTCGCCAAGGATTGGCGCGATAATCAGGATATGTTGAAGCAGTTTGGGTATATCAAGAGGAAGTGAATAGGGAACAGGTAAAAAGTGAGAAGTAAAAAGGGGCTTCTCACTTTTTACTTCTCACTCACTTCCCACTCAACGGTCTAAACCCCTCCCCCAACGCCTCGTGCGCGACCCCGATGACCATGAATGCGTCGGGGTCGATTTCATGGACAATGGCTTTGAGAGTCGCCACTTCGGTACGGTTGACCACGCAATACAAAACGGGGCGTGAACTGCCTGTGTATGCGCCGCGCCCTTCGAGGTAGGTCACACCGCGCTCCAAATCTTCGAGCACACGGCTGGAAATATCTTCTGGTTTGGCGGTGACAATCATCGCCGCGCGGACCGTCTCGCCACCCTCCAGTACCGTCTCCGAGACAATCCCACTGACGTACAGCGTAATCATAGCATATAGGGCTTCCTTCCAGCCGAAGACAAATCCCGCGCCGAGGATGACTGCTGTATCCACGATGAGGTAACTCTGGGTCATCGAAACGCCACGCCATTTATTGAGGATACGCGCCAGAATGTCTGACCCACCGCTTGTGCCGCGCGCGCGATAGACCAGCCCGTAGCCGATACCCGCCGTGATTGCGCCGTACAACGAGTTGAGGAAAATATCGCCACTTAGATCGTTGATCAATTGGCTCGCAGCGCCGCCAGGGAGAAAGAAGGGGAGTTTCAAAACCAGGTCAGCAAACAGGGAATAGGCGACGATGGCAAAGGCGGTCCGCAAAGCAAAGCGGAGTCCGCCGAGGAAACGCCAGCCAAGCAGAAAGAGCGGGATGTTGCCGATCAACACCATCAAGCCGATGGGCCAGCCTGTGAAATGATTGATCAACTGCGAAATTCCACTCACCCCGCCCGAAGCCAGGTTTGCCGGAACAAAGAAAATCCGCAGGCTCACTGCCTGAATTAAAGTCCCCAGCGTGATAAGAACGTAGTCCTGAATGTTTATCCAATATTTTTTCATGGCGGCGATTTTACTTCGTTTTTTCCACCCTTTCCTTTGGTACAATCAACGCCTATGAAAAAATGGCAATTCTGGCTTGGCATACTGATCAGCGTCGTATTCATCTGGCTTTCCCTGCGGGGACTTCACTTGAGCGATTTCTGGAAGACAGTTCAAAAGGCGAATTACTGGTGGCTTCTTCCCGGTGTCTCTGTTTATTTTGTCGGGGTCTGGGTGCGGGCGTGGCGTTGGCATTACCTGCTCGGTCCCATCAAGAAAATCCCGACAAAAGCCATGTTCCCCATCACCACAATCGGTTATATGGGAAACAATATTTATCCGGCGAGGGCGGGTGAAGTGCTGCGTGCCGTGATCCTCAAACGCAAGGAAGGCGTGCCGGTCTCGGTGTCGCTGGCCACCATCATCGTGGAGAGGATTTTCGACGGTGTGGTGATGCTGGCATTCGTCTTCGTCAACCTGCCCGAACTGGCAAAGTTGACAGGGTCATCCGGCTTTGTAGGAAACATCCAGCAGGTTGCGGTCATCGGCACTGGAATTTTTCTCGGCGCGCTGGCAATCTTTTTGCTGACGGCAATGTTCCCGCAGGTGACAATTAGAATCGGAACATGGATGATCGAGCGTTTTCTGCCGCATGGGCTGCGCGAAAAAGTCAGCCGAATCATGCACAAATTCCTCGATGGATTGGCTTCGCTTCGCTCTCCGTTCAACGTGCTGATGGTCTTCTTCACCTCGGTCATCATCTGGCTGTTGGAGACGGGAAAATACTGGTTCGTGATGCACGCCTTCGATTTCGACGTCTCGTTCTTTGCGCTGATGTTGATGAACGGCATCGTCAACCTCGCCACCACCATCCCGTCCGCGCCGGGCTATATCGGGACGTTCGACGCGCCGGGCATTGCCGTCCTCACTGCCTATGGCGTGGATCAGGCAACGGCGGCGGGATACACGCTCACCCTGCATGTGGCGCTGTGGCTTCCCATCACGTTGCTTGGCGCATATTACATGGCGCGTGAAGGTCTCAAGTGGTCGGATAGTTTGAGAGCAGAAACCAAAGAATAAAAGTAGGGACGAGGGGACCTCGCCCCTACGGGAGAAACGAATGAAAATCGCAATTATCGGGGCAGGATACGGCGGCATGGCTGCCGCGTGGGATTTGAAAAAGGTGGGGCATGACGTGGTCATTTTCGAGTCGGCGGATTACGTGGGCGGACTGGCGAGCGGATTCAAGGAGCCACACTGGGATTGGTCGGTGGAAAAGTTCTATCATCACTGGTTTCAATCGGACAGCGAAATGCTAGGACTCATCCGCGAGTTGGGATTGGAGGACAAGGTCCGCTTTCCGCGCCCGCTGACGGTGATGTACTATAAAAAGAGATGGTATCCCTTCGATTCGATTCTCAAGGCGCTGCTCTTTCCGGGTCTTGGTTTCGGCTTAAACAAGATTCGCTTCGGGTTCGTCGGGTTATACCTGCGACTGACGAACAACTGGCGCGCGCTGGAAAAAGTCACCGCTGAGGATTGGATGCTGAAGTACGCCGGCAGGCAAGTCTACGATCAGATGTGGAAGCCGCTTCTCGTCGGCAAGTTTGGACCGTACTACAAGGATGTCAACATGGCATGGATGTGGGCGCGCATCAAAGCCCGCACCACGAGGCTGGGGACGTTCGAAGGCGGCTTTCAGAAATTCGCCGATCTGTTTGCGGAGAAACTCAGAGAGCAGAGAGTAGAGATTAGACGAGGAGTAGGTATCAAGTCCATAAAAAAGGATAAAGTGTCGGATAGTCTGAACGTGGACGGCGAATCCTTCGACAAGGTCCTAGTCACGTCATCCCCCAATGCGCTGGCGAAGTTATGTCCCGAACTGCCGGAAAATTATTTGAAAGGTCTGCTCGATTTGAAATCGATGGGCGCGGTGGTCATGACCCTGGCGCTGAAACAGCCGCTCTCGAACGAGGGTTTTTACTGGTTCAACGTGCCAAAGGAGGAAGGCTACCCGTTCCTGGCGCTGGTGGAGCACACGAACTTCGTGCCAAAGGAAAACTTCGGCGGGGATCATATTGTTTATGCAGGGGATTACCTTGAATTGGGTCACGAATACTTCTCAATGAATGATGAAGAATTGCTGGAGAGGTTTATTCCCGCCTTCCAGAAATTCAACCCCGAATTCATGCGCGATTGGGTAAAAAAGGTTTGGGTTTTCAAAACGAATTACGCCCAGCCCGTGCCGCTGTTAAATCACTCGAAGAACATCCCCAATATTCAAACGCCGGTCAAGGGCTTGTACTTTGCTTCGATGAGTCAGGTCTACCCGTGGGATCGGGGCACGAACTTCGCGGTGGAAATTGGAAGAAAAGCGGCAAGGATGATGAATTAACCGCTTATTCACAGACCGCCATTGCCTCCCAAACATATTTTGGGTTCCTGTACCGCTGGATGACATTTTCTTCGAGGAATTGAATCTGCCAGCCGCGCAGGAACTTTTTTACACTGGCTTCATCGAAGAAACGCTTGGCGCGCGCGCCAACTTGATAAAACCCCGGTTCGATTTCCGCTGCGGATGCCGCCCCGTGATGGAAATCATGCGTCGAATTGAAACGCGCAAGGAGGACTCCGCCAGGCTGAAGACAGCGCCGCAGTTCAGATTCGATTTGCAGAGTGATCTGCCATGAGAAGTAATGCAGGCTGAGACTGGCGAGGGTGACCTTCATGCTATGGGCGGGAAAAGGCAAAGGGGAGGAAAGGTTCAATTGCAGAATCCCGGCCCCGGGCGCGGCTTGGGCGCACTCCGGCAGTTTGTTCCGCGCAATATCCGCCGCAATCACGTTCAATCCTGAAGAGACCAGATCCGCCGTATCCCACCCGCTGCCACAGCCGAGTTCGAGCAGAAACCCGCCCGCAGATTTTTCGCAAAGCAAGTCCATCCATTTTTCCAGCCAGGGGTCCTTTTTCATGTGGACGAGTATACGATAAAACACAACCAATAGGATGATCTCAACACACAAAAATGTTAGCCGCCAAAACAGCATATAAAAACATTCCCCGCCATGTGTATAATAGTACAAACGGAGTGTTGCCCGGTAATAAACGGTATGATAAAAAAAACGCCATGACGGAAAAAATCGATAAACAGGACAGCGTGTTTCATCATGCGTGGGAAATCATCAACAAGGACGACTCGATTCCTGCCGAGGAAAAAAAGGGCATATTGAAATTGATTCAAATCCTGGTCGAGGTGGCTGAGGCGTCGCCCAATACAGGGGAAAGCGACAGCCAGGACAAATTGTATACACAAGACATCATTTCCAAACATTCATTGCTGGCGCTCGTCAAACAACAGGCTGAGGAATTGAACTCGCTGCGCAGTTTGAGTTTGAACCTGACCTCCAGCCTCGACTTGCAAACCGTTCTGGACTCGGTCGTCACCGAGGCAATGAGGCTGGTGAAAAATGCGCGCACCGCGCACATTTTTTTATATTCACACGGCGAATTGAACTTTGGCGCATCCCTTAATGAAGACGGAACAAGGAACAAACTCATCGCGGCGCCCCGCAAAAACGGGTTGACCTATTTCGTTGCCAACAATGGCGAAAAACTGATCGTCGAAGACATGACCACGCATCCCATTTACCAGGATGCTCCCGTGAAATGGAACGGATCGATCATCGGTGTGCCGCTCAAATTCAACAACTCGATTGTGGGCGTGATGAACCTTTCGCGGTCCACAACCGGAGGATTCACCCGCGCCGAATTGCGCCTGATTGGGCTGTTGGCCGACCAGGCGGCGGTGGCAATTTCCAACGCCAGCCTGCACAAGATCGTCGCCGAGCAGGCCAATACCGACATTCTGACAGGCCTGCCCAACCGCCGCGCCCTGGACGACCGTTTGCAGGAGGATATCCGCCATGCCAGGCGGATGAAGATTCAATTCTCGGTTGTGATGATGGACCTGGACGGATTCAAATCCGTCAATGATATTCACGGACACGTTGTTGGCGACGAAGTCCTGCATGCAGTCTTCAAACGACTCTCGGAGAGCGTGCGTCCCACCGATTTCCTTGCCCGTTATGGCGGCGACGAGTTGACCTTGATCATCCGTGACGCCGGGGTGGAGGCCGCCAAGACCGTGACAAAAAAGATCATCGAACTCATGAACAACTTCGAGTTTCCATTCCCCGGCAACAAAAAAATCAAACTCGGAATCACGGCGGGGATTGCCGTATACCCCGTCCATGCCCGCAATGCCGGAGACCTGTTGCGCGCCGCCGACGCTGCCTTGTACCAGGGTAAAAAACACAGCCGCGGCACATACGTAATTGCCCGTATGGCCACAGGTCCGCTGCGTCCAATCACCATCCAACGGGAGGGCAAAAACAAGTAGAAGAGGTTGGGTCGCGCCGGCGTGTCCATTTGCAACCAAAAACAGAAATGGGGGGTTATACTTGCAGTATCCTATCCCGGAGTATTTTGATGCCTAAAAAAGTCAAACTCATTCTCAATCCCATGGCGGACTTGGGCCGCGCCTGGAAAACCGCCAACGATCTCCGTCCCATTGCGCGGGAGTTCAAGGGAGAAATTTCCTGGAGCGGGACAGTGTATCCCACCCACGCCACCGAACTCGCCAAACAGGCCGCGGAGGAAGGCTGTGATCTTGTCGTTGCCATGGGCGGCGACGGCACCGTCCACGAAGTAATGAATGGACTCATGCAGGTCCCCGCCGAGAGGCGTCCGGTAATGGGGGTGGTGCCGATTGGCTCAGGAAATGATTTTGCCTATTCCATGGGCATCACAAACAAATCGCCGCAGGCGCTCGCCAACGCCCTCAAAGCGGAAAAGATCGAGATGGTTGATGTGGGGCTGATGACCGACGAACATGGTCACAAGGAATATTTCGACAACACCATTGGTGTAGGCTTCGACACGGTGGTTACCATCCGCTCACATAAACTGCCCATCGTCAAGGGTTTTCTCATCTACCTCACGGCGGTTTTGCAAACCATCATCCTGAATCACAACCCCACCCACATGCAATTGGAAACCGAATCGCAAACATGGGAGCAGGATGTTATGATGCTTACCCTTTGCAACGGACAGCGTGAAGGCGGCGGGTTCATGCTCTCGCCTAACTCCAGGAACGACGACGGAAAACTCGAATTCCTGACGGTCGACCGTCTTTCCCGTCCCGCCATGCTGCGGTTGCTGCCTGAGTTCATCAAGGGCACACACATGAACTTTAAACCGGTCCGCATGGGCGAGTTCAAAACCATGAAGATTTCCTCCAACCTGCCGCTCTACATCCACGCTGACGGCGAAATCTACACCAGTTTTGGGAGCAACCTCCGCAAAGCAAGTTTCGAGGTGATTCCGGGCGCGATCAGGGTGGTAAAGGGATAGAAAAACATCCTGTACCGCCGGCGTTTTCAACACACATACGCAACAGACGTTTACAAGGAATCAATGTACAACTCCATCCGCCCCAGCCTCTTTCGTCTCGACCCTGAAATTGCCCATGACCGTACACTCCGCGCCCTGCGTCTGGCGGGAAACTTTGCCCCATCGCGCTGGATCATGCAGATGCTTTTGCACGCTCCGTCGAAGCCTGTGGATGCCTTCGGGCTGACCTTCAAAAACCCCATCGGCATCGCGGCGGGATATGACAAGGACGGCATTGCAATCCGCGGGCTTTCCGCCCTTGGGTTTGGTCATGTGGAAATTGGGACGGTCACTCCCTTGCCGCAATCTGGAAATCCGTCGCCGCGCATTTTCCGGCTGATCGAGGATGAGGCTGTCATCAACCGCATGGGGTTTCCTTCGCAAGGCTCCGAGTTTGTGCAGGTGGGGTTGAACCCCGCTTTTCAAACCAATTTTCTGGAACATATCTTCGGCTTCCCAACCCGCCCCCG
Source organism: Anaerolineales bacterium (assembly GCA_034433295.1). GTDB lineage: Bacteria > Chloroflexota > Anaerolineae > Anaerolineales > Villigracilaceae > Villigracilis. The sequence continues at coordinate 31,413 of DAOUAS010000032.1, forward strand.
CCGCCGCTTCAAGCGCCTATCCGCCGCCATGCTGGGTATCAATCTCGGCAAAAACAAGAACACGCCCAATGAGGAGGCGGCACTCGACTATCTGGCTTTACTGCAGAATTTCGGGCGATATGCCGATTACCTGGCCATCAATGTCAGTTCACCAAACACAGCAGGATTGCGTGACCTTCAAAATCGGGCCACGCTCGAAACCCTGCTGTCTCACCTCCATCAACAGCGCCTGATCGAACAAAAGACGCGCGAGAAACGCATTCCCATCCTTGTCAAACTTTCGCCGGACATGAGCGAGTCCGAACTTGACGATTCCATCGAAGCCATACTGAGTGCGCGGATGGATGGAATCATCGTCACAAACACGACACTGGATCGCGCGGGGTTAAAATCAGCCATGCGGGGGGAATCAGGCGGGTTGAGCGGCAGCCCGCTAAAGGCAAGGAGCGAGGCGGTTCTCGCTCAAACGGTGAAAAAGGTCAACGGCGCTGTCCCCATTGTCAGCGTGGGAGGGATCATGAGTCCCGACGACGCAAAGAAAAGGCTGGAAATGGGCGCAGCCCTCATCCAAATCTATACAGGGTTGATCTATCGCGGGCCGGGATTGGTACGGGAAATCCTGCGCGCTTTGTGACACAGGCATGAAAAAAGACCCTCAAGGTGTGGCGCCTTGAGGGTCTTCCTTTTTATCGTCTATTCCGCAGGAAGGTGGGAATGTCGAGATCGTCGCTGTGGGTCAAGGGTTGGGAAACAGGTTTCGATTCGCTTTGCGGTTTGCGCTCCACACCCACGCGAACGGGCTCTGTCGGGCGGGTGAACGGCGCGCCAACCGGCATCGCTCCGACACGGGAGGAATGGGTGTCGCTGCGCAGGGAACGCTCCAAAGCGCGTCGCGGGGCACTGGCACGCTCGAAACCGGTGGCAATGACCGTACAGCGGATCTCGTCGCCCATTTCGGGGTCGATGACTGCGCCGAAGATCAGGTTGACATCGGGATGCGCCGTCTCGCGAATGATTGCCGCCGCCTGGTTGACCTCGAAGAGGGTCATGTTCGGACCACCGGTAACGTTGAAGAGCACGCCGCGCGCGCCATCAATGGTGATGTCGAGCAATTGGCTGGAGATGGCCTGTTCCGCCGCGGTCTTGGCCCGATCATCACCGGAGCCGCGACCGACAGCCATGAGCGCCGCGCCGCCCTCAGACATGATGGTCTTCACATCAGCAAAATCAAGGTTGATCAAACCAGGAGTGGTGATGAGTTCGGAGATGCCTTGAATGCCCTGATGCAGCACTTCATCCGCCAGGCGGAAGGCATCCTGCAGGGAGGATTTTTTATCCGCAAGTTGGAGCAGGCGGTCATTGGGAATCGAAATCAACGTGTGCGCGTGTTCCTTCATCTTGGTCACACCCGCTTCAGCAGACTGTGTGCGCTTGCCACCCTCAAAGGTAAAGGGACGGGTGACCACCCCAATGGTCAGCGCGCCGCATTCCTTGGCGACCTGCGCCACGATGGGAGCCGCGCCTGTGCCGGTGCCGCCGCCCATGCCTGCAGTGACGAAGACCATGTCCGCGCCTTTGAGCACGTTGTAGAGTTCGTCGGAAGATTCTTCGGCGGCTTTGCGGCCAACTTCGGGATCGCCGCCCGCGCCAAGTCCGCGTGTGAGTTTATCGCCGAGGCGCACACGGATGGGCGCGCGCGAAAGCGTCAATGCCTGCGCGTCGGTGTTTGCGGCAATGAATTCAACACCCTGGATGCCTTCTTCCATCATGCGATTGACGGCATTCTGTCCGCCGCCGCCCACGCCGATCACTTTGATGCGGGCGAAGGTTTCGGCATTCGGAAATCTTTTGTTCGAGTCCATTTGTTCCTCCTGGCAGGAATATGCCACTATCTTAAACGAGAATGATGGTTTTTAAAAGGGTAACTTGGTGGTTGGCAATTAGTACATTGGTAATTGCTTTTTCAAACCGTGGTCTCGGCCAATTACCAGTCTCTAATCACTCTTATGGCAGTAAACGTTTCATCCAATTCCTGATTGCGTCAAAATTCATATTTTTCTCTCCTCTCGGTCTGCGGCGGTTTTTGGCTTCATTCGAAACAATGACATCATGCTGTCCCATGGTTGCCGCCCAATGCAGCAACCCGACACTTGTGGAATAGGCGGGCGAACCCAGTTTATCCACCAGCCCGGTCAGGTTTTCCGGCTGGGCGGTCCGTACGGGAAGTCCCAACACATGGCCGGCAACACGCTTGATGCTGGGCAACGCCGATGTGCCGCCCGTCAAGACCATGCCTGCGGGAAGCAAGCCATCGTAGCCGGAACGTTTGATCTCCTGCATGATCAGGTCGAAGATTTCCTCGGTGCGGGCTTCGATGATGTGCGCCAAATCCTGGCGATTGATGCGGACATCGTTGTCTTCGCCGAACGGGCGGATGGAGAAATATTCCTCCATACCGACCTCGGATTTGAGGGCATGTCCCTGCTGCTTTTTCACTTCCTCTGCCTGCGACACGGGAAGCCGCAAGCCGTGGGCAATATCCTGCGTAAGATGATTGCCGCCGACGGCAAGCACCATCGTATGCCAGACATCGCCATCGACGTAGATTGCCAGATCTGTCGTACCGCCGCCGATATCGCAGACTGCGACACCCATTTGGCGTTCCTGCTCGGTCAGCACAACCTCCGCCGAGGCAAGCGGATTCAAAACAAATTGCTGAATCTCAACCCCAGCCGCACCAACACACTGGCGGAGGTTATCCACGGTTGCCCCGGCCGCGGTGATGATGTGTGTCTCGACTTCGATCTTGTAGCCGCGCATCCCAACCGGCGTACGGACGCCTTCCTGCCCGTCCACGGTCATGCCGCGCTGGATGACGTGCACGATCTCGCGGTCATAGGGGATGGCAACCGCTTGGGATTGCTCAAGAGCGCGGGCGATATCGTTGGCGGTGATGATTCCGCCGGGCACGCCGGTGGCTCCACGACTGTTGATGGATGAAACGTGAGCGCCCGCCAGGCTGACCATCGCGGTAGTGATTTCCAAACCGGAAGTGCCTTCCGCCTTTTCGACTGAACGCTTGATGGCTTTCGACGCGGCTGCTAAATCCACAATGATTCCCTTGCGGATTCCGTCGGAAGGTTCAATGCCTACGCCAAGGATACGGATGGAGTCTATACTCTCCACCCGACCGACCAGGGTGCAAACCTTCGTCGTGCCTACGTCGATACCAACAACAATCTCTTCCATTTCCTACTGTCCGCTATCCAAGGTAAACTCTTGTTCCTTCACTTCGAGCGCCCAGTAAAAAGGCGCATCGGGATACATGACATTGATCATCGTGGGGTACATGCCGCGGTTGACCAGAGAATCGACCAGGGATTGATACACGCGCACCTTCAAGGGCATGTCGTCGGCGCTTGTGCCAAAGAACGCCTTCCAGCCGCGAGAGTCCGTCCAACCAAGCCCAAAGGAACGGTCGAAGACCATGACCGAATCAGCGGGCACATGCGGAGCGAGAATCAGGATCGCATCCACAAATTCCTTCTGCATGTACGGTTGTGGGCTAAGCGGATCATCCAACACAGCCTGACCCGGAGGCGGAGTCACCAGCCCTTTGACGGGAACCAATCCCGTAACCAACCCGCGCGGGCGGAACGCCACTCCCGTCGCATCGATCCAGGTGTAGCCTTCATCCTGCTGCCAGAGGATGACCGGTTCGCGCTCGGTCAATGTGATGTACACATGGTTCGGTAAATACACATCCACCTGCACAGAGAGCAGTTCGGGATAAGTCATCCGCAAACGGGCTTTCACTTCGTCGGGCCGAACCATAAAAATGGATTGGCCAAGCGCGCCTGAAACAGTTTCGATTTCTTCGCGGGTCAGGCGGTTATTGCCCAACACAGTGGCGCTGGGAACGTGAAAATAAGGCGAAGAGAGCGAAAAATAAATTGCCGCGCCAAGCAGAAGCGCGATGAATAGGGAGACAAGCCGCCAACCGGAAAATATATTGGGAATGGAAGGTCGATATAATCGAATATCCGGGGCGCCAATTGCAACATTGAAACGGCGCGGTTTGACAGCATATCTGTGGGCGGAACGCTCCGCGTCGGGTGCGGCCACACGCGAAGAGACTTTGACGGCAGGCTTCACCGCGCGACGGGTGGTCTGCGTCAACTCGCTTGCGGCGCGCTGGACGCGGCGCTGGCGGGCGATCTCGGCACGCGTCAATTCCTTCCTCACGCTCACGTTGTCCTCCGATGCTCGGTGCGGTCGCGCTGCGCTTTGCGTTCGAGGGCAAGCTCGATCAAGCGGTCAACCAGTTGCGGGTATGAAAGTCCGCTTGCCTGCCACAACTTGGGATACATGCTGATGGATGTAAAACCGGGAAGCGTGTTCAATTCGTTCAAATAGATTTGATTGGTCTTGCCGTCCACGAAGAAATCGGCGCGCGCCATGCCGGCACAGTCGATGGCTTTGTAGGCGCGGATGGCATACTCGCGGATTTTTTCGCTGATTTCGGCGGGCAAGTCGGCGGGGATCATCAAACCAGAAGTCCCATCGATATATTTTGACTCATAGGAGTAGAACTCACGGCTCGGCAAAACTTCACCGCAGACGGAGGTTTGCGGCTCCTCATTGCCCAACACGCTGACTTCGATCTCGCGGGCGTTGCGCGCGCCTTTCTCAACAATGAGACGGCGGTCGAAGCGCGCGGCTTCCATCAAGCCTTCGCCCAAGTCGGAACGGGAATTGCACTTGCTGATTCCAACCGACGAGCCGAGGTTGGCAGGCTTTGCGAAGAAGGGATACTCACCCATTTTTTCGATTTTCTCGATGATGGCATTCATATCCTTTTCGATCTCAGTCCGCAGGATGAGCATGGACTCGACAATCGGGATTCCATTGGCCCGCATCACATCCTTGAAGATCGCCTTATCCATGCCGACGGCGGAGCCAACTACACCGGCGCCAACGTAGGCCACATCCGCGAGTTCGAGCAGTCCTTGAAGCGTGCCATCCTCGCCAAAGGGTCCATGCAGGACCGGGAAGAAGACATCGATGTCTGAAAGTTTTTCGAGCGCTTCTCCATGATCGGTAATTCGTAATTGGTAAATGGCGGAATGCGAAGGTTCCTGGGGAAGGACAACACGGTTAAGGTTTTGGAAGTTGCCCTGTATAAAAGATTCCAGTGTGTTCTCGCCGTTGTACCACTCGCCGTCCAGCGTGATGCCAACCTGGGTCACTTCGTATTTTTTGGGTTCGAGCGCGCCAAGCACGGAGCGGGCGGACATAAGTGACACATCATGTTCACCTGAACGACCGCCAAACAAGACTGCAACGCGAAGCTTCTTCAAATTACCACTCTCCAGTCAGTTCAACTTCCAACTCAAGTTCAACGCCAAATTTTTGCTTTACCGTATTGCGTGTTAAATCGATCAACTCACGGACATCACTTGCGCGGGTTTCACCGTGGTTGATAAAAAAGTTTGCGTGTTTCGTGCTGATCTCAACATTGCCGATGCGAGTCCCTTTGAGACCCGCAGCTTCGATCAAACGTCCCGCATGATCACACGCAGGGTTTTTGAACATGGAACCCATGCTCGCACCGGGCGGCTGCGTGGACTTTCGGCGTTCGCTGAATTCGGTGATTTTAGCAGACACTTTTTCGCTGCTTGCAGTTTTTAATCTCATCATAGCCGAAAGTACTATTGCCTTCTTTTCACCGCGTTTCAATACGCTTGTGCGATAACCATATTGCATTTGTTCGGCCGATAATTTTTCACGACCGTCATGAGTCAACACTTCAGCCCAAATCAAACTCTCGGACATATCGCTTCCAAACGCGCCTGCATTGCCATAGACAGCTCCACCTACTGTACCGGGGACTGTCGCCGCCCACTCCAAACCAGACAAACCTTTGGGCGCGCAGCGGTTCGCCAGATTACTCAAGATGACTCCAGCTTCGCTCCACACTGTAGGCTGGTCGCCCTCCTCGAAGCGGACATCCTTCGCCTTGTCCAAAATCACCACGCCGCGCACGCCCTTATCACTGACGAGGAGGTTCGAGCCGCTGCCCAAAATGTAATAGGACATCCCATAATCCCAGACGATCTTCATCGCATCCGCCAATTCAGTGGCAGATTTGATCGTGACGAAGATGTCAGCCGGGCCGCCAATTCGCGCGGACGTGTACGGCGCAAGAGAGACATTCTCCTGCACTGCGGAGCGGAACTTGACTCGCAACACATCGATAAAACGGGCGGGTGTCGTCATAATCTCTTCAAAACCTCCGCGTTGATATGATCCGCGTCACCGGCAGAGAGGACGAGCAAAACGTCGCCGGGGCGAAGATTCTTCAATAAACATTCAGTCGTGTCTTGAATCGAGCCGCTGTAACGGGCGGAAGGATGCGGCATGGCACTCACCACCTCGGCCGATGAGAAATCCTGTTTGGCTTCACGAGACGCGTAGACCTCGGTCACGAGGACTTCATCGGCGTCTATAAAGGCGCGGGAGAATTCAAAGAACAAAGTCTGCGTGCGCGAGTAGGTATGAGGCTGCCAGACCGCCCAGATGCGACGGCCGGGATAACGGGCTTTCGCACCCGCTAACGTGGCGCGGATTTCGGTCGGGTGATGGGCATAATCGTCGATCACAGTCACGCCTTTGACCTCGCCCTTGACCTCGAAACGGCGTCCCGTGCCGGTGAACTGATTCAACGCATTTGCCGCTTCCTGCAGCGGAAGTCCCAGCGTGGCTATCACGGAAAGCGTCGCCAGCGCATTGCGGACGTTATGCTCGCCCGGCACTTGAAGCGAAACTTTGACGCTGTTCACCGAGTCGCCCACATTGGTCATTGCGGAAAAGTCATAGCCGCCGCGCAAGTTGGGAATGGGCTTGCGCGCCTGCATCCACTGCGGACTGTTAATGGTCATCTCGGTTTGCACACTGTAGGAAATCACATTCAGTCCCTTGCGACGGGCGTAGGAAAGCAGTGACACAGCGCCATCGTCTTCCGCAGAGACAATCAACGAACCGTCCTGCGGGAGCAGGTCAACAAAGGATTGGAAGGCGGAGTACATGTCCTCAAAGGTCGGGTAGCAGTCGGGGTGGTCGTGTTCGAGATTGGTAACCACGGCGATCTGGGGTTTGAGCCCCAAAAACATGCGGTCATACTCGTCCGCTTCGATCACGAAATGATTGCCCTTACCCGCCCGCGCATTGACGCCCAAATTGCCGAGCGTGCCTCCCACAATGAAGGAGGGGTCGCGGTTCATGGCATATAAAGTCCATGCAATCATGGCTGTAGTGGTGGTCTTGCCATGTGTGCCGGCTACTGCAATCCCCATCTGATCCGCCATCAGGCGGCCGAGGAAATCGGCGCGCTTGTACACGGGGATTCCCTTTTGGGCGGCGGCCGCCACTTCGGGATTATCGTCTGCAATGGCCGAAGAGCGGATCACAAGGTCGGCGCCGGAGACGTTGCGCGGATGATGTCCGACGTAAACCATCACGCCCTCCTTCTGCAAGTCGAGCGCAAAAGGGGAGAGCGCGCGGTCAGAGCCGGTCACCACATACCCGCTGTCTTTGAGCAGGCGCGCGATGGCGGAAAGCCCTGAACCTCCGATGCCGATGAAGTGAACGCGAGTCATAATTAGTCTGATAGTCGTTGGTCTGATAGTCGCTAGATGTAGACGACGATGATAAAGATGAGGATGATGATGACGGCAAAATAGATGCTGGGCTCGCCGAGAAAACGCGGGGGCATGTATTTCATCATCACTTCGATTGCATTGGCAATGGCCGGGTCCGTGGCACGACTGATGATGTCGGAATAGGGATAGTTTGCCATATGGATATAGAAAAGAATCGAACCTGCAATCAAATAGCCATTGAAGCCGCCGAGCACCGCGCCGAACATCGAATCCTGCAAACGCTCACGCACCGCCTTCGATGCAAATCGCGAAATGGATACTGTCTGATAACCAAAATAAACAAGCGCGATCAAAATCAGGGTGCGTATCCAAAAGACGGAAGTGCTGGCTTTATCGAGGTCGCGGACAAGAGGGATATACTTCTCCAACAGCAGGTTGACCGCCAGCGAAGTAACCACGCTGAATATAACCATCAACTCCTTGGCCCAGCCACGCATGGCACCGATGACACCAAAGAGAAAGACATACATCCAAAAGAGGTAGACAATGCTCATCATAAGGTTTGCCCTCCCGCCAGTTCAAGCAGTTGACCGGCGATCATGGCTGCGGCGTCGGGATGCGACAACTTTCGAATTGCAGCGCGCATGGATTCGAGTTTCGGCTTATTCAGCAATAAATCCTTCAAGACATCCAAAAGTTTTTCGTTCAATAATTCATCCTGTAAAATGACCGCCGCGTTTTGTCTGGCGAGATAATCAGCGTTGACCTTTTGGTAGCGCCAGGCATACGGATATGGGACCAGCACAGCGGGCAGACCAAAGAGCGGATATTCGCCCAGAGTGGATGCGCCCGCCCGCGAGAGGACCAGGTCAGCGGCGGCGAGGGCGGCTCCCATCTCATGCAGGTATGGCATGATGTGATAGCGGGGCTTCAACTCTGTGGGAAGTTCCTGCGCCGATTTTTCGACGGCGTCCCAATCGAGTGAGCCGGTGATGTGAATGATTTGTGCAGCGCCCAGCAACTCGCGGAGATTCTTCAAAAGCGCCATGTTGATCGAGCGCGCGCCTTTGCTCCCGCCGGTGACGAGCAGGGTGGGAAGTGAACGCGAAGCGTCCAGCCCGAAGTGGGAAAAGGCTTTTTCGCGGGACCAGTTCGAGAGGTCGGCGCGGAGCGGGTAGCCTGTGAGGACGATTCGCTTCGAGCGTGGGAAAAACTTCCTCGAGTCGTCCGCAGTCACGGTAATCACATCCGCAAAACGCGACAAGAATTTAAGAGCCAGGCCAGGCTCGATGTCGGGTACGTACAAAGCGGTTGGAACGTTCATGCCAGCCACAGCCATGGGCGCGGCAACAAAGCCGCCGGTGAAGAAGAGCGCATGAGGTTTGAACTCGCGCAGGATGCGGCGCGAAGCCAGCACGCCGCGAGTGAGTTTCGCCACGTTGCCGGGCAGCGCGCGCAGACCGACGCCATGCACGCCCGCAGCAGGGATGGAGCGATAAGGGATACCCGCTCGCTTCACGAGTTCCTCTTCCATGCCGCCTTCACCGCCAACCCAAAGGACTTCACTTTTGGGTTGTTGACTGGTTAGCGCGTTGAGCACGGCGATCGCGGGATAGACCCCGCCGCCCGTCCCGCCGGCGCAAATAAGCAACCGCACTGTAGGACCTCCATTCGTCATCCGACATCGTGCCTTCGCCTCGCTGCCGGGAGATATTGAACAAAATTCCAATCGCGGCGAGAGTGGCAACCAGATTGGAACCGCCCGCGCTGATGAACGGCAGCGCATTGCCCGCAAATGGCAGCAGACCAACCATCACCGCCATGTTGACCAATGATTCAAACCCGACCCAGATGGCAAGCCCCGAAGCAAGGAGCGTGCCGAGCATGTCGGGCGCGCGGCGGGCAATGACCAGTCCGCGCCAGACGAAAAAGCCATAGAGCGAAATCAAGCCGACCGCGCCAAGCCAGCCCAGTTCCTCGACCACGACAGCGAAGACGCTGTCAGTGGGCGGCACGGGCAGTCCTGTCAGTTTAGATTGCGATTGTCCCAGCCCGACGCCAAACCATCCGCCGTTGACGATGGCTTCAAACGAACGGCGCACGTGATACGAAGCCTGCAACGGGTCGCGAATGCCTGCCAGAAAATCCGCCACACGCTGCTGACCCGTCAGACTGATGGACGAGACAAACCAGGCGGCAATCACGGCAATCACCAGCAAACCGCCGATCTGTTTCAGGTCGCCACCGGCAAGGAAGAAAAGCAGACCTCCAAGGATCAACACGGTCCCAGCGGCGCTCAAATCGGGTTGCTGGTAGATCAAGCCGCCGACCACACCGAGAATCACACCCAGCGGAATCAAGCCGAGGGAAATATCGTGCAGGTGTTCACGCTTGGCATACAGCCAGACGCTGAGATACAAAATCGAAACCAGTTTCGCCAGTTCCGAAGGCTGTACTGAGCCGCCGAGGATGGCGCGTTTCGCGCCGAAGCGAATACCGTTCATGAACAAGACGGTAATCAACAGGATGATGGTCACAGCCATGACCGGCACGACCAACCTGCGCCAATGGTGATAATCGAAGAAGGCGAGAACGACGGCGACCGCCACGCCAACCCCAAGCCAGGTCAACTGGCGGTTGAACATGTGCATCGCATCGCCATACGCGCCGAGCGAGAAATCCCATGAAGACGAGTACAGCATGGCAAGCCCAAACACCGCCAGTGCAATCACGACTACCAATAAAGGCATGTCGAAGCCACGGAAGAGTCCGCGACTGTTGTTCGAGGTGTAGGGTTGTTCTCTTACGAAAGTTCCTGTACCCATTTTCTAAAGGCTTCTCCTCTCTCTGCGAAATCGTTGAACGCGTCGTAACTCGTACCGCCCGGCGAAAGCAGGACAACGTCCCCAGCAGATGCGACTTCGGCTGCAAGCGCCACCGCCTCTTCGAGATTGGCTGCCCGCTTCAAACTCTTCCTCGCCCCACCCGAAGCGGATACTGCTTTCTGAATCAGTGTCGCCGCCTCGCCGAAGACCACCACATGATCCACGCGCTGGTGAATCAATTGGGAGATTTCGTCCCAGGGCAAATTTTTGTCGCGTCCGCCAAGCATCAAAACAATCGGCTCATCGAAGGCATGGATTGCCGCCATGCTGCGTTCGGGCGCGGTGGCAATCGAGTCGTTGTACCAGCGCACGCCATGCAACTCGCGGACGAGTTCCAGCCGATGCGGCACGCCGCGGAATTCTTCCACTGCTTCGAGCATGGAGTCCAATTTGAACCCAGTCGCGTGACCGATGGCAAACGCCGCGAGGACGTTCGCCACGTTATGGTCGCCGCGCAATTCGATTTTGTCACGCGGCAGCAACGGCACATAGGCTTTGCCATCACGCAGGCTTAACAACCCATCGTGGAAATATGCACCGTCGAGATGTTCGGGCAGTTTCTTCAGGCTGAAGGTCAGCAACCTGCCTTTGACCTGATCTCGCAAATTCCACGCGCCTTTGTCATCACAGCCAAGAATGGCGGTGTCTTTGTCGGTCTGGAAATCCAAAATCCGCGCTTTGGCGGCGGTGTAGGCTTCCATTGTGCCGTGGCGGTCAAGATGATTCGGCGTGATGTTGAGGATTGCCGCCACGTTCGGCGAGATGGTCATCTGTTCCAATTGGAAGGATGAAATTTCGAGGATGGCAAGGTCATCAGCGGTCATCTCGTCCACGTAGTTGATGAGCGGGTCGCCGATGTTGCCGCCCACGAAAGACCGCGAACCACGGACGGCGGACGACGCGTTTGCACCGTCGGCGGTCCGCGGTTCACAATCCAGCTTTGCCATTTCACCGACCAGCGTGGTGGTCGTGGTCTTGCCAGCAGAACCTGTAATTCCAATTGTCTTGCAAGGCGCGACTTCCATGAAAATCTGGGTGTCATTGGAAAGCGGGATGCCGCGCTTGAATGCTTCCTGCACGATGGGCAATGTCAACGGGACACCGCCCGAAAGACAAAGCACATCGATACCGTCGAGCAACTCCAGCGGATGCCCGCCCGCAACCCAGGTCACATCCACATCCGCAAGGGATTCACGCGCAGATGTAAGCTGCTCCAAAGCCCGCGAATCGCTCAGGGTCACGCGTGAACCGTGACGCGAGAGCCAGCGCGCAAGGGCGATTCCCTGGCGGGCAGCTCCTAAAATGAGAACGCGGGTATTTGTCCAATCCGTCATAATCAGGTAATTGGAGATTGGTAGTTACCAATTTTCAATCTCTAAACTTGCGAAAGTCCTATTCCAATCAACGCGGCGATCAAGCCGATGAGCCAGAAACGCTGCACAACCTGGGTCTCACTCCAGCCGAGCAGTTCGAAATGCAAATGGAGGGGCGCCATCTTGAAGAAGCGCCTGCCTTTCGTCATCTTGAAATACACGATTTGAATCACCACGCTCAACATTTCACTGAGCGGGATGATGCCGATCACCAACAGCATGGGCCACTGCCCGGTCAGCAGGGCGACAACAGCCAGCACTGCGCCGAGTGAAAGCGAACCTGTGTCGCCCATGAACAATTCCGCCGGGTGAACGTTGAACCATAGAAAGCCAAACAATGCTCCAACGAGGATGAAACAAAAACGCGCCAGATAGATTTGTTCCTGAACCAGGGCAATACCACCGAAAGCAGCAATGGCGGTGGCGGCAATCAAACCTGCCAGTCCATCGAGTCCGTCGGTAAAGTTCATCGCATTCGACTCGGCGACGATAATGAAGGCCGCCATGGGAACGTACAGCCAGCCGAGTTCGATCTCGAAGAACAGCCCCGGGAAATATAGATCGGGTACGTCCATGTGATATTTCAAGACATAGGCGGTGACCAGCGCAAGGATCACCTGAAAGGCAAACTTGGTGCGCGCGCGCATCCCATCGCCTTTGCGCTTGCCGTGGATGCCTTCCCAATCGTCTATCGCGCCGAGTATGGCAAAGCCCAACATCACCGCCATCGGGACCAGCACCGAGCGTCCCACTCCCGTTCCGCTCAAACCGATCAAGGCCACGAAATTGAGCAATCCGCTAAAAAGTAGAACCGGCAAAATGAACATCACGCCGCCCATGGTGGGCGTTCCCATCTTGACGCCATGATGACCGGGTTCCTCCACGCGGATGATCTTGCCGATCTTGTAATGGCGCAAGATGCGAAGCAGGGGCCCCCCCCAAATGGCAGTCATCAGGAAAGTGAGTCCTGCCAGACTGAGGGATAACGCGATCTGTCTCAAGATTTAATCTCCAATGCGGCGGTGATACGGTCCATGCGCAGGCCGTGCGAACCTTTGATCAGCACGGCGTCATCTGCCGAAAGATTCTGATTCAGCCAGTCCACGATTGGGTCGGGTTGCTCGAATTCCAAAATATGCGCGGATTTCATCCCGGCGCGGCGGGCGGACTCGGCGATCATGTGGGCGCGCGGACCAAGCGTCAGCAGGACTTTCACCACCTGCGCGGCGCGCAAGCCGACCATTTCATGTCCCTGCTTCTCGTAGGGACCGAGTTCGAGCATGTCACCGAGCACGGCGATCTTGCGCCCGTCGAGTTCGTCGAGCAGGTTGAGCCCCGCCAGCATGGACTCGGGCGAAGCGTTGTAGGTGTCATCCAGGATCAACGCGCCGGTTTTACTGCGGACCGCCACGAGCCGTAACTGGGTGTGTCCATGCGAAAGCCCCTCGAAGATCTCCTGCCAGGTCAGCCCGTCGTTGAGTCCGACGGCAGCGGCGCGCAAAGCAGTGTGAACCGAATGGCGTCCGATCATCGGCACATGGGAATGGATCGTCTCGCCCTTGTAGTGCAATCGGAAGCGAACACCTTCCAGTCCGAGTCCTTCGATCTGGTCCGCCCACAGATCGGCTTCGGAAGAAAGTCCATAGAAAAAGACGCGGGCTTTGGTCTTCTCCTCCATCTTGCGCACCCAGGGATCGTCGAAATTCAAAATGGCCACACCGTCTTCCGGCAGGGATTGAACCAATTCGCTTTTTCCGCGCGCGATGGCTTCCTGCGACCCGGCCCGTTCCGCATGGACTGTGCCAACATTGGTCACGACGCCGATGTGCGGCAGGGCAATGTCGCACAAGAATTGAATTTCGCCGGGAACGTAGAATCCCATTTCGAGCACAGCACGCTGGTAACCGTGACCAAGTTTCAAAATGGTCAGCGGCAGGCCGATTTCGTTGTTCAAATTGCCGGGAGTGCGCAATGTACGATAACGCGTGCCAAGCACTTCGGCAATCATTTCTTTGGTGGTGGATTTGCCCACACTGCCCGTAATGCCAATGACTCGCAGATTGAGTTTGCGACGCCAAAAGCGGGCAATCTTTTGCAGGGCCGAAACAGTGTTCTCCACCCGCAGGCAAAGAGGCTGGGACAGTTCAAGGGGCGATTCAATCCTCAGACCATCGCGCAGGTCAAGGGTGTGGTAGGCGGGAGTCTCCTTCTGGGTTAAAGCGAAAGTCGCTCCCCGTTTGAAGGCTTCGGGAATGAAGTCGTGTCCATCCACATTTTCGCCGGGAATCGCCACAAAGAGCGAAGCCGGAATTGCCTGACGCGAGTCGATAACCGCTTCGGTGATGACGGCGGTCGCGCTCGCAATGCGAACGGAGGTCAGGGCTTCGAGGGCATCGGTTAAAGTAATCATCTTATTTCGAGGCAAGTCCCTGCCGGACATAATCAGGCGGGATATCCAAAAGGATGACGGTTTTCTCCGCCATCTCGCCGAAAACAGGCGCGGCGGTCTCCGACCCCCAAATGGAGGCGGAGGGACGTTCGAGCCAGACGTAGATCATGAACTGCGGATCGTCCGCCGGTCCCCAGCCGATGAAGGACGCATTGGTCTGGGTGCTGTCGTAAAACCCGTTGACCGGGATTTGGGCTGTGCCTGTCTTTCCGGCAACTTTGTAGCCGGGGACGAGCGCAAGCGAGCCTTCCGATTCCAAAGACACAGACAACATGTCCGAAAGCGTGTCGGCGGTCTGCTCGGAGATGGGCGAGCCTGCAAACTGGGCAGGAACATCATACTGACGTCCGTCGCGCACCATGGCGTAAAGCGTGTGCGGGGTGACTGTCTTACCGTGGTTGGCAATCGCCGAAGCAGCCATCATGATCTGAATCGGCGTGGCAGAAACACCCTGACCAAAGGAATTGGTGCCGAGGTCAACAGGATACCAATCTGCGTCGCCGGGGAGCTTAAGCCTGCCAGCTGCCTCTCCCGCCATATCGATGCCGGTGAGGTGACCAAAACCAAAGTTGTCCATGTAACCATAAAAAGTCCCCGCGCCCATCTGGGTGGAGATGGTCGCCATACATACGTTGAGCGAGTGCTGCAAGCAGCCGGTCATATCCTGCACACCCCACGGTTCCTGATTCCAGTTTTGGATGGTCGCGCCGCCGACCATGATCGCGCCCGTGTCGAGATAAGTCGTGCCGGGAGAAACCGCGCCACTATCAAACGCCGCAGCCATCGTCAGGATTTTCATTACAGAGCCGGGCTCGTAGGGTTTAGAAATCGCGGGATTGAAATCACTGGCAGTGTTGTAAATGCTGCCATAATTCCAGAACTGGTTCAAGTTCATGCGCGGAGTGACCGCCATGGCCAGCATTTCTCCGTTGCGCGGGTCCATGATCGCAATTACGCCATTTTGAGCACCATAGGTATAGAGCGCCTCGTCCAGAATTTGCTCGGCGGCAGACTGAAGGTCGCGGTTGATCGTGAGCACAAGCGTGGTGCCATTCAAAACGCGCGGAATTTCAAACGCCTTATTCGGGTCGGTGGGGACATACACCTGCACCGGACTGCCTGCCAGCAGGGTGTCGTATTTTTCCTCGATACCGAAGTAACCACGTCCCTCGCGGCTGACGAAACCGATCACATTCGACGCCAGCGCGTTTTCAGGATAACTGCGCTGTGGATGCGCTTTGAACTCCAGTCCCGTCAACGCGCCAGGGAGTCCCTCCTCCACTTTGGACTGAAAATCCTTCTTCAACTCCTGGAGTCTGAGCGCATTTTCAGCCTCGACAAAATCCGCCAACACAACGTAGGAAACCCCTTTGGGGGGATTCAGAATCGCATCCGCAATTTGGGCATAATCCCGGGCAAGTTCCACGCTGACGGCGGCTGCAATGGACTGGGGGTCTTTGACGATGTTCAAATCCACGCCAATTTCATAGACCGTTTTATTCCCGGCCAGCAAGTGACCGTTGCGGTCGTAAATCTCGCCGCGATCCGGGTAAAAGGTCCGCAGTTCGTAGGCATAGTTCGATGCCTGCTGTCGGAAGATGGCGGCCTCGGGGCTATTCTGGATGCGCGTTATCTGCACAATGATTGTAAACGCAATCAACCCCATGACGGCCGCCAAGGACTGAATCCGGTTTGCATACTGCTGTCTCATGGAGTTCCCCTCACGGCAACTGCAATCCGTTTATCCATCCAGTCGAACAATGATTCGTTATACTCGGGAGGAATGGTCAAGGCACTCAACTGGGGCATTGGCGCCGAAGACAAAATATCCGGTTCGAGCACCGTATAACCCGGCACAACCAGATATTCAGCCTCTCCGGATTTCATCGGCCGGAAACCGATGTCGCGCGCGCGTTGTTCCATTGCGTGGGCGGAAGTTAGCGAAGCAAGTTGGGTCTGCAGGTCGGCACTCACCTGCCGACTGGCGGTAATCGAGGCGGTGAGTTCCTGGATTTCACGCCCCGCAATCGCGGTCTTGGAGGTCACATCGAGATATAACGTGGCAATCATCGCCAGCGCAACCACCGCAAGCAACACATTACCAATCCACTGGCGTTGAACGCGCCAGGGAGCGACCTTGTAGGCATGTACCAAATGATTGACATTGACGTTCTGCATATTCATAGCCTTTCGATAATTCTAAGTTTTGCGCTGCGGGCTCTTGGGTTGCTTTGTACTTCTTCATCGGAAGCCACAATCGGTTTTTTGTTGATGATTTCGACGACTGCCCTGCGTTCTTCTTCATATATTCTCTCGTAGGGCGGGTTGATGAGGTCTTTGCTTTGCTCGCGGAAGAAATCCTTGACGATGCGGTCTTCCAGCGAGTGGAAGGAGATGACGGCAAACCGTCCGCCGCGCTTCAGGCTGGTGACTGCCTGCGGAAGTACATTCTCCACCGCGGCCAGTTCTTCGTTGACGGCGATACGCAGGGCTTGAAAGGTCTGCGTGGCTGGGTGGACTCGGTCGCCTCTTCGGGGGGATGCTTTTTCGATGACAGCAACCAGCTCACGGGTGGTGCGAAGCGGGCGGCTGGAGACGATGGCGCGGGCGATCTTCCTTGAGTCGCGGTCTTCTCCGTAGCGGAAAATCAAATCCGCCAGGTCTTTTTCGGCGTAGGTGTTGACGATATCCGCCGCGTTCTGCAAGGCATGGGGACCGAAGCGCATGTCCAGCGGACCGTCCTGCATGAATGAAAATCCTCGTTCGGCGTTGTCGAATTGCATGGAGGAAGCGCCGAGATCGAGGACGATCCCGTCCACTGCATCCCAATGGAGGTCGGCGAGTTGTCTGGCTAGAGTCGTGTAGGAGGCTTGCGCGAGATGTGTGCGTCCCTCATAAGGAGCCAAGGTCTCACGAGCAAGCGCCAGCGCCTGTGGGTCAACATCGAGACCCAACAGAAGCCCATCCGGCGCGCAAGCCTCCAAAATCCCGCGAGCGTGACCGCCCGCGCCCAATGTACCATCAACGTAACGCCCACCGCTTTTGGGTTGCAGTGCGTGTATAATCTCTTTGTAAAGTACGGGTATGTGCATACTAGTCAACCAGGCAACTAGTTTGCTAGTTAACTAGTTTTGGACAAATCCAACGTCGAGAAGCGCTGGTTATTGGCTTCGGTATCCTGCAATTGAGCCATCTGTTCCTGCCACAGCGCGGGCGTCCACACTTCAAAGTAGTCGCCTTGTCCCGCAACAACCAGTTCGCCGCTCTCGATTCCGAGGAAGGTTCGCAGATTCTGCGGCACGAGGATGCGCCCAATCTTGTCGGGCTCGACGGGGTAGGCATTGGACAAAATCAAACGGCGCAGAAGACGGGCAGTCGGGTCGGCGAGGTTCATGGCTTCGATGCGCTCGTAGACCTGCTTGAAATAGGTTTCGTTCATCACCATCAGGCATTTGTCGAAACCCTGGGTGATGAAGGCGCCACCTTCCAGCAAATCACGATAGCGCGACGGGATCATCAGTCGCCCTTTGTCATCAAGATTGTGCTGGAACTGCCCGAGGAACATATGTTCTATTTATCCTTTTAATGCGACGAACGCCGGGCATCCGGCGCTCGCCTACCATTTCTTACCACTTTCTACCACATTATACTGCTTTATAGGCAAAAATCAAGAGAGTTCCGGGTTAATTTCGTTGCCAAACCATATCCACCAATAGTCAGGTATTCAACATGAACAACTCCCCCGCCTTCACCCTACTCGAAGCCACCCACTGGCAGGATTACGAACTGCTCGATTCAGGCGACGGGCTGAAACTGGAACGCTTCGGGAAGTATATTTTTGCCCGCCCCGAGTCACAGGCGATGTGGAGCCGTTCCCTGTCCCAGCGAGAATGGGATTCTGCCCATGCAGTCTTCCAGCCAACAGCCGAGGAAAGTGGCGGACACTGGGGTTTCAAGAAGCGGGTGGAGGAGAAATGGGAGATGACTTACCCCCTCTGTCCCCCCAAATCCGATTCGGATTTGGGGGGACAGAGGGGGGTCTTAAAGTTCTGGGCGATGACGACACCGGGACGGCACTTGGGCGTTTTTCCCGAAGTCGCTGCCCACTGGGATTTTATGGCTGACCTCATCCAGAAGGCGAAACGCCCAGTGAAAGTTCTCAACCTGTTTGGCTACACGGGGCTGGCAACCCTGTCTGCGGCGGCGTCAGGGGCGCAGGTGACTCACGTGGACGCCTCCAAGAAGTCCGTGGGGTGGGCGCGGGAAAATCAGGCTTTGTCCGGATTGAGCGAGAAGCCCATCCGCTGGATTGTGGAGGACGCGGTCAAGTACATGCAACGGGAGGAAAAACGTGGAGTCCGCTACGACGGAATCATCCTCGACCCGCCCAAGTTTGGTCGCGGACCCAAAGGCGAGGTCTGGGAGGTTTATAAGTCCCTGCCTGACCTGTTCGAGGTCTGCCGTGCCTGCCTGAGCGAGAATCCGCTGTTCGTGATTGCCACCTTGTACGCGGTACGCGCGTCCGCAATTCACGTGGCGCAGGCGTTGGATGAAATGATGAAGAAATACGAAGGTCAAATCGACAGCGGCGAACTGGTCACAAGGGAGAAAAGCGCAAACCGCCTGCTTTCGCAGGCGGTCTATGCAAGGTGGCGGGCGGGATAATTGGCGGGTTGAAAACCTAAACTATTCCTCTGACTGACGCAGGCGTGAGCCGCAGGTGCGGCAAAAACGATCGCCAGCCCGCGCGCGAGTCCCGCATTGAGCGCAATAGACGCCGCTTTCAGCTTCTTCCCGGTCTGCCCGTCTGCGGCGGGACTTCTTCGAGGAGGTGGAATGTCCCGACTGACGGTAGTACATAAATCCACCCAGAATTATAATTACGCCCAACGTGCCGATAACGTAGGGCAGGTAATTATTCAAGGACACGCGCCCGGCAGTGTTTTCATCCACAACCACAGGCTCGATTTGCAGGCGTGAAACACTCAGCGCGTCGCTCGGCTTTTGATAACTTATTGTAAAGGTCATTGATTCCCCGGCTGCGACATAGCCGACCTGTGAAGAATAATATCGCAGTTCGTCCGAACGAAGTCCATCGTCCTGCAGGGATAGCGACGAAGTGAACTGCTCTGCATCGAAAGGCTGCTGGAGCGCCACCGAAAAATTCGCCACGTTGTAATCGCTCAACCAGCGGTAGGAATAGTTGCGCTGACCGCCGTCCTTTATCAGCGCAGGATCGTAATACTCGATCCGGATGGCGGGAGAGCCAGCCTGAATTGAAATCATCATCCAGTCGCCGTCTTTTGCTGTTTTAAAGTCAATCCCCTGGTCGCTGACTGTGTTCGGCGTTTCCCCAACTGCAACCGTATGCAAAACCGCACCCGAAGGAATCCGCACATTCACTTGAACAGGGAATTGGGCACCGGGGGCAAGCAGGATGGAATCGATGACCAACATGTCCACTTTATCGAATTCGGGCCACAACTCCACGTGGACGGACTCAATGGCAACCTGTCCCTGCGCAAACGCCGTGAAAGGGAAAGTGGACAGAATCGCAATTGTCGAAATCAAAACCCATTTACGCATGTTGAAGCCTCCAAATCAAGGTTTTCTGTATCTTACCATGAAGCAAACCTGGGATGCGGCAAAAAATCGCCCAACTTCACTATGCTATAATATTTTTTGTCATCAATTTCAGTAAAGAGAGGTCGAAATGTCACTCACCCCCAGAGAGCGCGTCTTATCAACCATCAACCATCAGGAGCCGGATCGTGTTCCGATCATCGTTGGAACCAGCAATACGACCAGCATGAAAACAAGACCTTATCATGGGTTGAAAAAACTTTTGGGGATCGAGTCGGAGGACCGGTATATCTACGATTGGCCGGAACTGGGGACGATCCTGCCCGATGAAGCCATCCTTCAGCGCCTGCGCAGCGATGCGCGCGGCGTGCTGGACTTGTATCCGCAGTGGGTATATGAGCGAAATCGCAAACGCCCACCGCATGACCCATTCATCGACGATTGGGGCAGTGGACAGAGCGAGGCGGCGCCCGGCGTCTGGTTTCCCGGAATCCACCCGATGAAGGAAGCAAAGACGCTGGAAGACATCGAGAAGTATCCCTGGCCCGACATGGACGATCCCACACGCGTGGCGCATGTCAAAGCCGAGGCGCAAAAACTGGCAGAGGAGAATCAATACGCCATCATCGGGACTCCCTGGCTCTTGTTCCCGCTCGAACGCGCCTTTGCCATGCAGGGCATGGATACCTTCCTGATGAACCTGGCGCTCAACCCGGAATTTGCCGAGGCGCTGCTAAAGAAAATCGCCTCGCTGTGCAAAACGTTGATGGGACATTTTCTCAAAGAGGCGGGTGACAACCTCGACATCATCAAGATCGGCGACGACATCGGCACACAGAACAGCCTGCTGATGTCGCCCAAGATGTACCGCAAGATTCTCAAGCCCATCCATGCCGACTATATCGCCTTCATCAAGGAGCGGACTAAAGCCAAATTGTTCTTTCACACCGACGGCGACGTTTTCCCCCTGATACCGGACTTCATCGAAATCGGGGTGGACATCCTTAACCCGATCCAAACCTCAGCGGGGAAGATGTCTGATATTGCGGAATTGAAGAAACAATTCGGCAAGTCGCTGACTTTCTGCGGAGCGGTCGATACACACCGCATCCTGCCGTCTGGAACTCCCCAACAGGTGCGCGACGAAGTCAAGCGGGTGATCGAGGTCATGGCTCCCGGCGGGGGTTACATGGTGGCGTCGGTGCATACCATCATGGACGAAGTGCCGCCCGAAAACATCCTGGCAATGGTCGATGCCGTGGAGGAATTTGGGAAGTATCCCATCGGAAAATAACAGTTTTGTGAATCAAAAAATCATCCCCCGAAAACGAGGGATGATTTTTTGTGTCTGTCGCTATTCCTTTTCGTAGGGCTTGCCGCCTGCGGCGGGGGGCTGTCCCCTGCCAACCACGCCCGCAAGCACCACCATGGTGATGATGTACGGTCCCATTTCGAGGAACTTGTTGGGGATCGGGACTTTCAGGATGGCAAGTTTGGATGCCAGCGAATCGGCGAAGCCGAACAACATACCCGCGCCAAGCGAGCCAACCGGATGCCAGTTGCCGAAGATCATCGCCGCCAGACCGACGAAGCCGCGTCCGGCAGTCATCACCTCATCGAAGCGCCCCACAGAACCGAGGACGAAGTAAGCGCCCGCAAAACCAGCCATCATCCCGCCAAACAAAACGGAGATGTAACGCGTGCGGGTGACGTTGATGCCGAGGGTGTCCGCCGCTTTGGGATGTTCGCCCACAGAGCGGGTGCGCAGTCCCCAACGCGTATAGTAGAACGCCACCGTCAACACGATGACGAAAACGAACATCGCGTAAATGAAGAGATTGTGGCTAAAAAAGATCGGACCGATGAAGGGAACTTGCGATAACCCGGGAACATCCCAGGTTCCAAAACGGCCGGAGTTGTTCAACACCTCATACTTTTGAAGAAACTTGGCCGATAAAAACGAAGTGATTCCCGTTGCAAAGATGTTGATGACCGTCCCGGCAATGATCTGGTTTACCTTGTACTTGATCGCCAGCACCGCCAGCACCATCGACATCAAAGCCCCAGCGAGGATTGCCGCGAACAGCCCAACCCAGATATTGGTCAGGCTGCCAAACAGGGCGGCGCAAAACGCGGCGGTCAACATCATGCCTTCAATGGCGATATTGAACACGCCGGAACGCTCGCACAGGATGCCGGATAGGGCGCCGAGCGTCAGCGGGACGGCGCGTACCACAGCCACCTTGAGCAAGCCTGCCAGATTAAGGCTCGAGTCAGATGCGCCCCAGACAAGGAACGCAAAAATAAATAACGCGGAAACAATGCCCAGCACGGTATTCGTGTGATGGCCAAAACCCCGAGCCAGCTGATAGGCTCCCATCAAAGCTCCCACAAAAGCCAGGGCATTCAACATCGGCAGAGATGGGAAAACCCAATCGGGGACTACCACTTTCGATCCTCCCGGATACAACCCGAAGGTCGTTTGCATTTCGGGAGTCACGGTGCGGGAGAATAAAGCCCAAATCCCCAGCGAAAGCGCCAGGAAGATGATCCCCATCACCGTGCGGCGGGTCGGGGAAATATATTCGGAATGTTTGATAATGGTTGCGGTTGACTGTGTCATGATTTACTTCCCTTCGGCTTTCGGTTCCTTCAGGCGGTACATGGTGCGGATGATGGCTGGAGCCGCAATGAAAGCCAAAATCAAAGCTTGAAGCACGGAGATGATGTCGATTGGAATACCCGCCGTCAATTGCATTTGGATCGCGCCGTTGCGCAAGAAACCGAACAGGAGCGAGGCAAGCACAACACCCAGGGGGTGACTATTCCCCAGCAGGGCGAGGGCGATACTGTCGAAACCGTAGCCTGATGAGAACGCGACCGCCAGGTTGTGGTTCACGCCCAAAACTTCGTTCGCGCCCGCCATGCCAGCCAATGCTCCCGACAGGAACATGGTCAACACTGTGCTTCTGACGATGCTCATCCCGGCGTAGCGAGCCGCGTTGGGATTCGAGCCGACCGTGCGAAGTTCAAACCCCCAACTGGTCCGAAACAACAACCAATAAACCAGGAACGCCATCAGCAGGGCAATGAAGAACCCGGCATGGAAACGGTTGGGGTCGTCAAAGAAACGCGGCAGCCATGCGCTTTTTTCGATCGGCGCGCTGATGGGCGTGCTTTTGTTTGGGTCGCGCAGCACGCCGGTGAGCAGATATTCGCTCAACCGAAAGGCGACGTAATTCATCATGATGGTGTTGATGACTTCATGCGCCCCGGTCTTCGCTTTGAGCCAGCCGGGGATCATGCCCCAAATTCCGCCGCAGGCCGCACCAACCAGCAGAGCAAACGGCACATGGATGATGCCCGGCAGTCCTTTGAAAGCGGTTGCCGCCCACACCGTACCAAGCGCGCCGACGAAGATTTGTCCTTCCGCACCGATGTTGAATAGCCCCACGCGGAAACCGAGCGCCACCGCCAGCCCGGCGAAAATATAGGGCGTGGCTTGAGTCAGCGACTCAAAGAAAGGCGTGAAGGCTTTGTTGATGGCAACGCTGTCGCCTGAACGAAGAGCGCTGGCAATGTCGGCGGGGACGCCAAACGAGCCGGTAAACAGGGCTTTGTAGGTATTCCAAAACACCGTCGCGCCGGCTTTGATTCCCTCGAAAAATGAAATGTGAAAGGCGGCGTAAACACCCTCTGTGGTAACGGCGGCAATCAAACCGCCGGCAAGCAAACCCGTCACAATTGCCAGGATGGTTACGGTGAGGGAATTACGGCGGAGTTCCTCGAAAAACGTGGAAAGGACGTCTTTTTTCTTCTGTGTTTCTTCTGTCTTTGTCATAGGTTTACCCTGGTATTTCCAACGGGATTAATGGGCTTCCGTCGTCACGCCCGCCATCAGCAAGCCGATGCTTTCGCGGCTGGTTGTCTTGGCGTCCACAATGGCAAGAATCTGTCCGCGATACATGACGGCGATCCTGTCCGAAAGCTGCATGATTTCATCCAGTTCCGTGGAGACGAGCAGCACCGCGCAACCGTCATCACGTTTTTCGATGATGCGCCCGTGGATGTATTCGATGGAACCAACATCCAGACCACGGGTGGGCTGGGACGCGACCAGCAGTTTGATCGGTCGGGAGAACTCCCGCGCCACAATCACCTTTTGCTGATTCCCGCCTGAAAGGTTACTGGTGGCTGTCTGCGCTCCGGGCGTGCGGATGTCGAAATTCGAAATGAGTTTCTCGGCATTATCGAGGATCACCTTCCGCTGCAAAACGACTTTATGGGCGAAAGGCTCCTTGTACCAGGTGTTCAAAATCAAATTGTCTTCGATGGAATAGGATAAGACCAACCCGTCCTTCTGGCGGTCTTCGGGGATGTGCGCCGTACCGAGTTCGGTGATCTGCTTGACCGGTGCGTGAGTGATGTCCTTGCCAAGCAGGTGAATCTTTCCCTCGACGGCGTGATCCAACCCGGTCAGGGCGCGGACCAATTCCGTCTGACCGTTTCCCTGCACCCCGGCAATTCCCAGCACTTCGCCCGCGCGCACCTCGAACGTGACGTTTTCGACAGCAACCTGGTGATGGGCATCCAGCACTTTCAGTTTTTTCACATCCAGGACGATTTCTTTTGTTTCCGCATCCTTCTTCTGGATGTTCAGTTCGATCTGACGTCCCACCATCATCGAAGCCAGTTCAAATTGATTGGTCTCACTCTGCTTGGCGGTTCCAATCACTTTTCCGCCGCGAATGACCGTAGTACGCTCGGCAAACTCCATCACCTCGCGCAATTTGTGGGTGATCAGGATGATGGACTTGCCCTGCGAGACCAGGGTCTTCATGATCTTGAAAAGTTCATCCACTTCCTGCGGGGTCAACACCGCGGTTGGCTCATCCAAAATTAGAATGTCTGCATTTCGGAACAATAACTTGATGATTTCCACCCGTTGCTGAATGCCCACCGGCAAATCCTTCACGTAGGCATTGGGATCGACCTGCAAATTGTACGTCTGCGAAATCTCCCTTATTCTCGCCGCCGCCTTCTTTCGATCTAAAAAGCCGCCCGGTTTCAGATATTCGTCGCCGAGCATGACGTTTTCTGTGACCGTAAAAACCGGGATGAGCATGAAATGCTGATGAACCATGCCTACGCCAGCTTTGATGGCATCGTTGGGCGTGTCGACCATCAACTTCTTTCCCCTGACAAAAATCTCCCCCTCATCGGGTTTATACAACCCGTACAAAATATTCATGAGTGTGGTTTTTCCGGCGCCATTCTCTCCCAACAGGGCGTGGATTTCGCCCTGCATCAAGTCCAGTGAGATATGGTCATTTGCCAAAACGCCAGGAAATCTTTTTGTGATGCCTCGTAATTCCAGAACAGGTTCCATGAACACCTCGAAAAATGAAAAACTCGCGGCACAACATCACCGACGGAATGTTTTTTCATTCTACCACACGGAAAAAGAAAATTTTTCGCTAATTTTAGGGGGATTGGAATGCAAATACGATGATTACAACCAGCCGAAAACCTTTACCCTGAATACTCAAGTGGTTTATTCCGATTCCCTGAGCCTGAATTCTGGATGAAAGGGAGATGACTCATGTGAAAAAGACGTGTCGCCGCCTTGATAAGCCATCCTTGATTATCAGATCGCTTGAGCGTCCCCTACCAACTCCTCAACAAAACCTCCAGCAGTCTGGCGCGTTCTTCGAGACTGTCGGCAAAGATGTATTCACGCTCCGAGTGGTAGCCTTCGCCGATTGCGCCCATGCCGTCCAGCACGGGGATTCCCAGCGGGGCAACGAAGTTTCCGTCCGAGCCGCCGCCTGAGCCGCCCGCTTTGAGTTCCATGCCGAGCTTGTCCTTTGCGATTTGCGCGGCTTTCTCGAACGCCGCCTGATTGCCTTCGCCACAGGGCATCGGCGGACGATTCAACCCGCCGTTGATTTTGAGCGAAGTCCCCTCCAACACGGGGCTGAGTTTGCGCATCTCGGCTTCGATGCGTTCCCACTCGCCAGGCTGAATCACGCGCACATCCACTTCGATACTGACTTCGTCAGGGACAACGTTCGACGCCGTCCCGCCGTGAATCACGCCGACGTTGAGCGTGGTCCCGCGTTCGTAGTCGGTCAGCTTTTGGATGGCGAGAATCTGGTGCGCCATTTCCTCGATGGCGTTGCGTCCCGCCTGGTGGTCGCCGCCCGCGTGCGCGGCACGTCCCTTCACCGTGACGTAAAACTCGCCCACGCCCTTGCGCCAGGTCTTGAGCGAGCCATCCACCAGTGCGCCTTCCAACACAAAGACCACCTCAGCCTCACGCGCAAGCGACGTGATAAGTCCGCGAGAGGTGTGGCTGCCGATCTCCTCGTCAGATGTAAACAAAGCCCAAACGGGACGGGGTTCCGCTCCCCCGTTGGCAAGCGCGCTCAGGGTGATGGCGATGCCCCCTTTCATGTCCAAAGTCCCAGGACCACGAATCAATCCGCCCTCTTCCCGATATGGAAAAGTTTGAATCGTCCCAAGCGGAAAGACCGTGTCCATGTGACAAAGGATCAGGATGGGTTTCCCCGAAGAAGCTTGACCTGGGAATCGGGCAAGGACGTGGTCACCAGTTTTTTGATTCGGAATCACCTCAAGCTGGCAGCCCAGCTTCGAGCATTCCTCCGCGACGATTTTTCCGACGCGGTCCACGGCGGCTTTGTCGTGCGACGGGGATTCGGTCTCGACGAGTCGTTTCAGCAGGTCACGCATAAATCACCTGTACGGTCAAAAGAATGACGCCGATCACCGCGCAATAAGCGGCGAAGACATAAAGCGAATTCCTGCTGAGGTAGCCGATCAGCCATTTGATGGCGAACCAGCCGACCACCGCCGCCGTGACAAATCCAACCGCAAGCAGCGGCAGGAACTCGCCGAGGTTTGGCATTTTGAGCACGTCCAGCATTTCGTAGCCGCCCGCCGCCAGCATGACAGGCACCGACATCAGAAAGGAAAACCGCGCCGCAGACGGTCGGTCGAAACCGCGAAACATGCCCGCCGAGATCGTCGTCCCCGAACGGGATGCGCCAGGGAAAACCGCGATGATCTGCATCAAGCCGACGACCAGCGCGTCGAGCCAGGTCATCGAATTCAGGTCACGGCTCTTTTTGGAGAAATATTCCGCGAGCGTGAGCAAAACAGCGGCGGCAAATAGTCGCATGGATGCTTGAAGCATTGGCTGACGGAAAAGGGCTTCAACTGCATCTTTCAACAAGTAACCAGCCAGAAGAGCGGGGATGGTGGCGATGATAATGTAAAAACCCAGGTTTCTTTCAGGTGTCGAACGTCGAAAGTCGAAGGTCGCCTTGAGAATGGAAAGCAGGTCTTTCCAGTAGAAAGCAAAAAGGGAAACCAGTGTGCCAAGCTGAACGATGACGAGGAACGAGAACATTGCGTCATCGGCGGGGATGTTCAAAATCCGCTGGGCGATGAGCAAATGCGCGGTGGATGAGACGGGGATGAATTCGGCCAATCCCTGGATGATGCCAAGGAGGAAGGCGTG
>DAOUAS010000033.1:0-14550 GCA_034433295.1 Anaerolineales bacterium
GTGCCGAAATACATTCAGGAATGGGAAAGTCCGTTTCCATCCCGTCATTGCGAGGAGGGTGTTCTTCCCGACGACACTTGCCTTGGCGGGCAGTGTCAGGGAGCAATCCCCACGCAACAGGAGATTGCTTCGCCGCCTGCGGCGGCTCGCAATGACGGAAAGTATCCTCTTCAAGCCATCGGACATCACACTCTTGCCAGAGTCCATTCTACGCACGCCAACAACGACTGGTTGCAGGAGGCTTTTCCACAGCGGATTTCCATGAACCCGATTGACGCCCAGGCAAGAGGAATTTGTGACGGTGACCATGTCCGCGCCTGGAACGATCGCGGTGAGTTGGTCGCCCAAGCCAGGGTCACGCCGCGCATTTTGCCTGGTGTAGTGGACATCCCCCAAGGCGCGTGGTGGACGCCCGACGAAAACGGGCTTGACCGAGGCGGTTGCATCAACACGCTCACGTCTCACCGCTGGACCCCGTTTGCGTTTGCAACGGCGCAGCATACGATCATGGTTCAGGTGGAGAAATACGGGTCAATGGTCGAAGGTCAAAAGTCAAGTGGACGACCTTCGACTTTCGACCTTCGACGGGGGTCATCATGACCTACGCCTTCACCTTCGATGCGTCTGCCTGTTCTGGCTGTAAAGCCTGTCAGGAAGCCTGCAAGGACAAGAATAATTTGCCCGTTGGCGTGCTGTGGCGGCGGGTGGTCGAGACCACGGGCGGAGAATGGCATGTAGGGGGCGGGTCTGCCTCTGGGATTGGCACGCCCGATGAAAAAGGAAGACCCGCCTCTACGGCATGGACGAATACCGTCTTTGCCTACAACCTGTCCATTGCTTGCAATCACTGCGTACATCCCAAGTGCGCGGGGGTATGTCCGACAGATGCGTATAACCATCGCTCTGACGGAATTGTGCATATCAACCCTGCCAAGTGCATGGGATGTGGCTACTGTGCCTGGGCATGCCCGTACAATGCGCCGCGCTATAACTTTGACTTGGGGCAAATGTCAAAATGTAATTTCTGCTTCGACAATATTGATGCGGGACTGCCTCCATCTTGTGTGGCGGCGTGTCCGATGCGGGTGTTGGACTTTTTTTCCCTCACCCCAACCCCTCTCCCTCAAGGAGAGAGGCAAGGGGTGAGGGCTTTGTGGGAACTGCCAGCCGCCGAACATCCCTTCCCGCTGCCAACTCTTTCGCGGACGGAGCCTCATTTGGCGGTCAAGCCGCATAGGGAAATGGGCAATCTGCAGGAAAAGAAGATCGGCAATTATGAGGAGATCAGACCAAAGAAACCAAAAAGCGAAGCGTCATTGGTGGCGTTTACTTTGTTGGCGCAAATGTCGGCTGGCATGGCTTGGGCGGGGTTGTGGATGACGGACTCGCTCCCCCTGATTCCATATTTGCTTATCGGCGTGTGTTTGGCGATTGGCGGCTTCTTCTCGTTTGCCCATCTCGGCGCGAAATGCAATGCCTGGCGTGCGCCGTTTCATTTGAAGAAGTCATGGTTGAGTCGTGAGATTCTGATGGCTGGCTTGTTTGGCGCGAGCTGGCTGGTGGGGATGTTTCTGCCCGAAATAAAGTGGGTTACCGCCTTGTTGGGCGCGGCGTTCGTTTACAGCATGGCGCAGGTCTATCGCCTGCACGTCATTCCCGCATGGGATACCTGGCGTACAACAGTTGGATTTTTTGTCACGTCGGCGTTGTTGGGGCAATTGGCGATGATCAACCTGTTGGGTGGGCCAAAACTGGCATGGGGAATTGTCATCCTCCTGCTGGCCATCGAGTTGGCAATGATGCTTTCAGTGAAACCGAAAGCCGCAGGGTCAGTCACCAGTTTGCGGGTGGCGCTGAGCGCAGCGGCAATGCTTGGGGCGGGGTTTTTGCTCTTCGCGTCGTATCAGCCTGTTGTGTGGGTCAGTCTCATGACTTTCCTGCTGGTAATGACAGAGGCGGTCATCGGGCGCAAACATTTCTACACCGCGTTGGAAGATAAGCCGATTTGGTGACGAAGTCTGTGATGAGCTGTTTTCAATGAATCGCTGTTTGATTTTGGGCGCGTTGCTCTTGGAGATTACGGTTGCTCGCGTTTTTCGACGACGATGGTGGCTTCCGTCAGCAGGGCGGCAATGGCCCCGATGGCGGCCAGTTGCGGCGCGATCAACGCTCCCACCACGCCCAGAGTCATGGGGATTTCGATCAGTGTCTTGCCGTCCTTGTCTTTGATGATGACTTTGCGGATGTTCCCCTCGTGGAAGATTTCCTTGACCTTGGCAACAACCTTCTCGCCTTCCACTTTGAATTCTTCGGTTCGATAGTTTTCGGACATCTTGGTCTCCGTGATATTTTTGTGGTTGCGGCTTCAGCCGCTTTTGTATAAAGAACGACCAAAGTTGTTGCTACTTTGAGTCTTTTTTGATCCGGTCGTAAAAGACGAGCAGCGTACTGCCGTATTTTCTTTGCTCGGTTTCTTCGAGATTCGTCAACTCGACGGGCTTGTATTCCAGCGGGTCGATTTGTACGATGACTGTTCCTTCTTCTGCAAGCCAGCCGATGTTTTCGTCGGCCAGTTTCAGCGCCCTGCTCCACATCTCGTGATATTGCGGCGGCGCGATGTAGATGAACTCAAACTTTCTGTCAGGCTGGGCTGACAACATGCTGAGCGCATCGCCTTTGCGGACTTCCGCCTGTTTTAGAAAGCCGCAATGCTCCACGTTTTCCTTGATCGTCTCGACGGGCGCGCGGTTCAAATCTGTAAAGCGGATGAACGCCGCGCCGCGGCTCAGGGCTTCGATGCCGATGGCTCCCGTCCCGCCGAACAAATCCCACCAGTTCGAATCAACCACGTCACCGGCAAGGATGTTGAACAGCGCCTCCTTCACCCGGTCCATCACGGGGCGGGTGGTATCCCCCGGCGCCGATTTGAGTCTTCTTCCTCTTGCGATGCCGGCTATCACGCGCAGGCTCATAAAACACTTCCCAATTTTGTTTTGCGGACACTTTCCAGCGCCGCCAGATAATTCCCATGCGCCGCGGTGATTGGGACGACGCATCCCGTGCCGAGGATGAAACGTTGTCCCTTTGTCTGTTGAATCGCATCCTCTGCCTCTTCCCTGACCTTGGACTGATCCTCCAAAACGAGCGTGTCCTGTCTCAGCCCTCCACACAGCGTTCCTTTGAAGAGGGTTTTTGCCTCGGCCAAGGATGGATAGGTCTCGCGGTCATGCCAGTTGACGATCTGAAAATCGAACAGGCGGAGTAATGAAAAGAATATGTCCTTGCCATGCAGGTGAAGCATGTTGCACCACAATCCCTGTGTTGACTCGAGCACCTGCTGGTCGTAAGGCAGTCCGAATGTTTTGTATTCATTCAGTTCCATGATCCCGGCTTGCGCGTGTTGGATGGCGTAGAAAATCCCGTCGATACCGAGATCGCGCGCGGCTTCGATAAACTTTGACGTTGTCCTTGCGACGATGTCCAGTCCCTTCATCACCGCTTCGGGCTGTGACCGCAGGTGCGCCAGCAGGGTTTCGTTACCCGCCAGGTTCTTCGCCTGCGACAGCGGATTGAAGATGGTCTGGATGATGGGAGTCTCGGCGGGGAGATTCTTTTTCAGCAATCGAAGACAGTCCAGCTGTCCAGCCAGGTGTGGCGAGGTTGGGTCGAGTGGTTCGAGTTTTTCCCAGTCGCGGGGCTTCTGGATGACGCGCTTGGTGTAGCGGCGCGAACCTTCGGCGTCGCCCATCCATTTGTCGTCCACGCCCCAGTCCTTGACGGCGAAGGAGGAAGCGGGCGTCACCTTGACGATGTCAAAGTCATACACGCCTTGAAAATGCAGGGTGGACGCCGCCAGCGTTTCGGGGTTTTGATCGTCTACAGGGAAATGCCGCCAGAGCGCGATGGGTGTATGGTCGGGAATTTCCCCTTTCAAACAGGCTTGGATTCGTTCTCGGTGTGTGGTCATGGGATTTGTTTTATCTCACAGAATACCGCGTTGCCGCGGCCGATTTGCAGGACGACGGGCGCGTCCTTGAAGGTCTTGATATCTTCGTTTGCACGGGTGTTGACGAGAACAAAGTCGCCGCTTTGGATTTGTCCGAACTCGTCACGGTAATCGCGGACGATGACATTTTCGCCCGCGTAATACTCGGCGATGTACGGCTCGCGTTTGACGAAGAGGTTTACGCGTTTCCGGGCGTCGAAGCCTTCGACAGCTTCCTTGTAGCAGGTCAGCCAGTAGTCGGTCTCGTAGGTGCGGAAGGCTCCGCCCACACCACTGGTGAGTGAATTGTAATACGCATATTCATAGGGATGCAATTGGATGAAACCGAGAATTCCCGGCAGCAGGAAGAGCGAGGTGAGCAAACCAACCGCCCAGCGGGATTTAACAAGCTCGAAGATTTTGTCGAAGGCAAATCCCGCAAAGATGAAAAGCGGCGGCAGAATGAAAAGGAAGTGACGATAGCCGTCGTACATCGGCGGCTTGCGGAGGAGGACGTAGGCGAAGGGAAGCAGAGACCAGATGGCGAGTAACAGGTAATCAGTAGGCAGTGACCATTTGTCGGCGCGGCGGGTTTTGATTTTTTCCCGGAAGGCGAGAAAGAGTCCGGCGAAAAAGAGGGGCAGGACGGGTTCTGTCAGAGTCGATCCCAATAAGACTGGCAGGTATCGTCGCGGCAATTCATCCGCATGGTAGAGTTGACCGTTGAATAGAACCTGTAATTGCGTCGGATTATCCGACATGAAGCCAAAGACTTCGATGAACTTTTGCAGTGGACTTGTCCACAGATAGGGCCAGGTGAGAAAGGCAACCAGAAGCGCAAGCACAGCGTAGATTGCAAGCTGTTTGAGCGCGTCAGACAACCTGAGTTTGGCCAGCGTATAAACCCCGACAAGGATTCCCGCCAGCGGGCCCAGTACGCGGATGGAGGTGGCGATCCCCAAAAAGAAGGCGGCAGCCAGGATAGACCCTATAGATTTTTGAAAACCTTTAGGGTCTGAATCGACCATTTCAAATCCAAAGCAAACCGCGCCGAGGAAGAAGACCAGAAAAGGGATGTCTTTGGGATTGATAAAAGCATGCCCCCATAAAAGTGGTTGCCACGAAAACAACGCGGCGGAGGCAAGCGCGGCGGCGGGATTCATCCAGCGCTTTGCAAGGCGATAGAGAAGATACACCCCCAGTTGAAACGTCAGGAAATTGACCAGATGCCAGGCGGAGGCTTTATCCGCACCAAGGGATTCGATCGCCAGGGCAATGGGTCGCGCAAGGATGATGTATGCAGGTCCCCGATTGGCGTGGTCCGTGCCGCTGGAACCATAGGCATTCTCAAGTTTGAATGTCCCACTGAACCACTCCTTTGGTGAATACGCGTAAGGAAGGGCATTGGCATAATCGTAGAAAAGCGGCTCGTCCCACGACAAGCCGTAATCCTGAAATGTAAAAGCGCCAACCAGCAGGTTGACAATCAACAGGATAGGGATCGGGTGTTGGCGAAGTTTTTGCACGATTGATTTTTTGGAATCAGACAGCTTGCTGTCGAAATACGGGAGCAAGGTCGCTGACTCCAGAGGGGACTTACTTCTGCGAAACACGATGCGCCTGGCGTTTTTGGGCCTGTTCCATGCGCCGCCTGTCTTCATCTGTTTCGGCAATCAAAGCCGGGACAGTAGTGGGTCGCCCGTCGTCACCCAGCGCGACGTAGACGAAGTAAGCGGTATTGGTGTGCGTCCGTTCACCTGTGACGGGATTTTCGGCAATGACCTGCACCTCGGCTTCCATCGAAGTGCGCCCCGTGTAGGTGACTTCCGCATTGAGGATGATCAAGTCGCCGATTTTGATGGGCTCGCGAAATACCAACGAGTCGACGGCCACAGTCACAACCCGTTTTTGGGCGTGACGCATGCAGGCAATCGCGCCCGCCTCGTCCGCCAGTTTCATGATCCAACCGCCGTGTACGTTGCCGAAGTTGTTGGCGTATTCAGGCTGCATCAACTGGGCCAGGCTGATGCGTGAGGAGCGGGCAGTCTTGTCCGCAGTGGTGTTATCCATTAATCCAGGTCCTCGCGGGTTTCGCCTGTATCCACGGTGTGCAATCGTTCTGGCGTTTCCAGCAGAACGTCGATGAGCGAATGTGGCAGTTCCGACATCATGGGTGGCAGTGGGATGGTGGCGGGCGGATAGACTTTTTTGGGGCGTGGGGGCGGTGTCAGGCGGGGAAGGAGCGTGGACGTTGCCCGCTTGCGGACAATGCGCCGTTCGTCGGTCAACATGCCCACATACTCACCCAACACGGAATAAACTTCGCGCTTTGACGTGACAAACCCAACCCACTCCCCGTTGCGGTTGAACAGACAGGGATATAACAGGAAGGCTTCCGCATCTCCCCTGGTTGTATAGAGCGGAATCAATTTGGGTTGGATTGAGTTCATGCTTGAATCTCTTCGTGGTGATCTATATCATTATACGTCCAATAGCGATTGACGAAGAAGTTCCACATCATCACGGTCCCGACCGCGACGGCGAGGGTGAGGTTTTTTGCGTAGAACTCGGCGCTTATGTGTGAAATGTGAAGCGGGCTTTCGAAAAAACGCATCATGACCGGTTCCACAAAATGCAAAATCGGGATGCGGATCACCACCCCGGCTACATTTACCAAAAAGAACATCCCCAATTGGTTGAGGAGCGGACGGGAGCGGGATTCGGGATAAGTCCAGTAGCGGTTCCAGATGAAGTTACTGATCACCGCGCATACGAAGGAAATTGTCCCCGCATAGACCAGCAACATGTCCAACAAGTGGGTGAGCAGGTTCATTATGCCGAAATCCACTATTGCGCCAAACGTGCCCACCACGGCAAACTTTAGAAACCGGTTGCGTTCTTTTACATCAGACAGAATCATGTAATCCCCAGTTTTTGCTTGAAATATGGAATACTGCGACGCAATCCTTCCTCCAGATTGACCTTGGGCTCCCAGTTCAAAATGGTTTTCGCACGGGTGATGTCGGGGCGGCGGCGCTGTGGGTCGCGCGCGCTTCTGGCATCCACATAGGTGATGCCCGCCGTGTTGCCCGTGACCTTGTTGATGGTCTCTGCAAATTGCAGCATGGCCATTTCATTCGGGTTGCCCATGTTGACGGGGTAATGTTCATTCGAGTAGAGGAGTTTGATGATGCCGACGATCAGGTCATCCACGAAACAGAAGGAACGGGTCTGTGAACCGTCGCCGTAGACCGTGAGCGGTTGACCGAGCAAGGCCTGCTTGATCATGTTCGGCAGGGCGCGCCCATCCTCCAAATCCAGCCGCGGGCCGTAAGTGTTGAAAATGCGGACAATACTGGTGTTGACGTTGTGG
This sequence comes from Anaerolineales bacterium, assembly GCA_034433295.1. GTDB lineage: Bacteria > Chloroflexota > Anaerolineae > Anaerolineales > Villigracilaceae > Villigracilis. Next base: position 7,359 of record DAOUAS010000033.1, read on the forward strand.
AAGCGGTGATAGGCCATCGTCAGGGATTCAGCAAAACGCTTGGCTTCGTCATACACGGCGCGGGTACCGATTGGGTCCACGTTGCCGGGGTAGCTCTCTTCCTGTGGATGCACTTCGGGGTCGCCGTAAATCTCGCTGGTGGATGCGAGCAGAAATCTTGCATTCTGTATCCGCGCAACTCCGAGGCAGTTGTGCGTTCCCAATGCGCCAGCCTTCATGGTTTGGATCGGCAGGTTGAAATAACCTGACCTTGACTGCGGATTTGGACTGGCTGGTGATGCGAAATGCAGAATGGCATCCACTTTGCCGGGGACGAAAATATAATTCGATACGTCTCGTTTGTAGAAAGAAAACTTTTCATTGGTCGCAAGATGGGCAATATTGTCAGGGCTGCCTGTGATGAAATTATCCATCCCAATGACTTCATGACCATCCGCCAGCAGGTGGTCGCAGAGATGTGAGCCGAGAAAGCCGGCCGCGCCTGTGATGACTATTCTCATGTATCATTCCTTTTTCGTGGTTTTACACACGCTAAAGATTTCCGAAACCTTTAGCGTGTGATATTTATTTCCAATCAATCGAAGCAATCAACCCATCCCCGCTGACCTGATAGGACTGACCGCTTCCGCTATCCACCAGCCAGAGGTTTTGTTGGTGAATGACCGCTATGAAATCGCCCGCCTGACCTTCGAGCGGTTTGGGCGACCAAACGGGAGTCTGCGGCTCGATACCATTTGCATCGGATGGCGGAAAGAGTGCGCGGTTGTTCGAGCCGTCGCGGTCCATTACCATCAGCCGATAGCGGCTGGTTTCACTCTGTTCGATGAAGATGGATTGCAGGTATGCAATTTGAAAGTTCTGTCCCTTGCCATCCCACTTCGCAGGCGACACGGCCGGATAGGCAAACATACCCGTCGAGTCGGTCATCGTCACCACTGACTTGGTACTGAACGAAATCGCGGCAAGATCGAAGTAGGGCGATTCTTCGCTGGAGATGGGCGCAGGTGCGGATGCGTGAGAGACGTAATAAAGCGACTTCCCATCGGCGCCCCAGGCAATGGGGGGAATCCACGCCCAATCACTGTGCGTGTTGAGCGGGGTAATGTCCAACAGGGGCTTGAGGTAGCCGCCATCCTGATCGACCAGTCCAATCCCATCGGGACGGGAGTACGCCAGCCTGCCATCTGCTGAAAAGGAGAAGGTTGTTCCCCACCAGCCGTACACACCGCCGCTGCCTGCTTCCAATATTTTGCGCGGTTTTCCTCCTGTGAGGCTGACTCTTTGCAGGTCATTGTTTGCCTGCCAGCCGGGAGAGGTGCTGCGCGGTTCCACAGTGGAATATGCCACCGAGTTTGTGCCGGGAATCCATTCCGCGAAGTGAATCACATTGTAGGCTTGCAGCCAGATGGGCTTCGGCTCGGTGTTTTTTACCCGTGCCGCCCATAATGTGTTGATCTCTTCACTGGCGGGCTTCTTCGATTTTCTGGTAAAGATCAGGTATTCGCCGTTGGGCGAAAGTTTGAAGATACGTCCGTCGAGGTCGCCGGTGCTAACAACGATGCGGCGGTTTGCGGTGGAACCTTCCATGATCCACGCGTTGCCGCCGGCAAGATAAGCAATGGTGCCGGGAATGTTCAACGGCGTGAAGGAAGATTGCGCGCCGACCATCACGATTTCCGGCAGGGCTTCGTTTAGGATGACGGTCTTGACTGCGGATTTGCTGACTTCGACATCGTCTTCCAAAATCCGCCGGTAGGTGACTTCCTCCAAGCCATTGGAACCCGCCTGGACGAGTCTGGTTTCGCCTTCGGGCAAAGTCTCGTTGCGGACAATCTGCCGCTCGAAGGGGATGACGTTTTGTTCGGTCTCAAAAACTTCCTTAACTCGTGTCAGCTTGATTGTATCGCCGTCCCTAAGTACGGTATAGAGCGGCGGCTCGGCGCGGTCCAGATTTCCAGGGGCGATGCCTGCGGCTTGAAACGCCTGCGTGACCGTGCTGCCTGCTGTCACTTTGACCTGTCGTGTTGTTCCTTCTGTTGCGATATTAACGGTGATGTCCCCGCCGAACTCCGGAGAGCGGCAGGAAGCTATCAGCATGGCAAAGGACAACAGAAACCGAATCAGGCGCGAGCGAGTCCAGAGCGACACTTGCGCCTGTGCGCAGTGCGGGTGAGTTGTGGGAAGGAACATGTCGGGTATAATATCCAGCCGCTATTTGATCCGACCAGTCAAGGTCATGATGCCGTCTGCAATTGTGATCGATTCAAGGCGGAAACCGATGGCGACTGGTCCCAGTGAGCCGGTAAAGGCTTCATCGATCACCGCGCTGATGGCTGAGTTCAACCCTTCGGGCGCGGGGAAGGGACCGAAATCCACCGAGGCAATTTCGATCTTTGGCATTCCGCTCGTTGGGTCGATTTTGACGTTCATGGTGATGAGTATGTTGGCCGCGAACATGCCGCGGTCGACCTTTCCGTACATTTGCATTTGCCCGTTGCGGAGAAAGACCTGCGGCTCGGTGAATGGCGGACTGGATTGCTCGCCCAATTTCTGCGCCATGAACGACGTGAGTTGGCTTTCGGTGATTTGCAGGGTGACGATGCCGCTTTCCGCGCCGGATAGAAACGCCTGTTCGATTTGCGTCTGCATGGATTGCACTTCGTCTGCTGAAACTGGCACAGTCTGTGTTGGATAGTCGGGACCGCCGACGAAGATGGTGCAGGCCAACGATGTCAGCACCAGTAAAAAGAAGAAAAATGGAAGCGGATGTTTTTTCATGACCTATCTTCTCGGTAGATTATCTAATATTGCCTGTCAAGGGCTTGTCCCCGGACAGAGCAGCAAATTATTAAGCGGAGCAATTATAGCATGAGCAACTCTCAAACGACTTCACCGACCGCCCCCGAAGCGGAACTGCCACTGGCGGCAAAAATCGAGGCAATGTTGTTCGTCTCGGCGGAACCTGTGCCTGTGGCTCAACTTGCCACCGCACTGGATGTGACTGCCTCTGTGGTGGAGCGCGGACTCAGGGAATTGGATGACGCCCTTGCGGGGCGTGGTCTGCGTCTACAGCGGAACGCCGGGCGTGTACAGTTGACCACCGCCCCGGAACTGGCGCAACTCGTCGAGTTGTTTCTCGGCCTCGAAGCGACTACACATCTCAGCCGCGCCGCGCTCGAAACGTTGGCAATCATTGCCTACCAACAGCCGTGCACCCGTCCACAAGTGGATTCGATCCGTGGGGTGAACAGTGACGGCATGATGAAGAGCCTGTTAAGCAAGGGATTGATTCAGGAATCGGGACGCACCGATGGTCCCGGCCGGCCAATCTTGTATTCCACCACACCGGAGTTCTTGCAGCACTTTGGTTTGAGTTCCATCATCGAACTCCCGCCTCTTGCCGCGCCCACCGAGCCGGATAACGAGCATAGCGAATTGTTGAAGGGATAAATTTGGGTCATTGCGAGCGAGTGTTTTTCAGCAAGCGAAGCAATCTCCATTTGAGGAGGTTGCTCACTTGCACTGCGCGTCAACGCAAGTGTTGTTGAGTTTCGCTCTCCTCGCAACGACATAAAATTCTACCAATGTTCGTAGCGAACCAGTTCGGATAGGGTCTTGCGGGTCTTGGGGCCGGGTTGGTCGGCGGGATAGCCAAGCGGTGTGAAGATGATCGGCTCGGCTTCTTCGGGCATATGCAAAACACTTCGAGCGGCTTCGGTGTTGAAGTTTGCGATCCAGCAGGTTCCCAACCCTAAATTGGCGGCGGCAAGTATCAAATGGTCAGCCACGATGGCGGCGTCGATGAAGCGGGCGTTGAAGCGATCACTTTCACGCACCCAAGCCTGGGACGAGACCGCACAGACGGCAATCACCAGCGGAGCCTGTACAAACCACAGGCGGTGGTATATTTTCCGAAGTTCTTCTTCGCGTCCGGCGGTGTGAATCACCACCAGTTGAAAGGGTTGACGGTTGGCGGCGGTGGGCGCCAGTCGCGCAGCTTCCAAAATTGCCTGCAATTTGCTGTCTTCCACCGGGTCGGGACGATAGGCTCTTACACTGTAACGGGCGGAGATGAGGTCTGAGTATTCCATTGGGGATTTCCTTTCAGGTTGAAGTGTATGCCAATTCGAGCGGACGGACAAGAGACGAAAATCACGAACTGTTTGGAAAACCCCTCAAAAATTATTGCCAACTAAATCCGTTATAATTCCCCTCATGGAAGAACGATTACAAAAATTGCTTGCACAAGCCGGGTACGGTTCTCGCCGCGCCTGTGAGGAATTCATCATTGCGGGACGCGTCAAGGTAAATGGACAGGTCGCTACGCTCGGACAAAAAGCCGACCTTTCTGTGGACAAGGTCACACTGGATGGAAAAGCCCTGCCCAAAGCCGAAGCCCCGACCTACATCGCCCTTTACAAACCGCGCAATGTGCTGTCTGCCGCCGAGGGACAGGATGACCGGCAGACCGTCCGCGACTTGATCCCGCTCGAAGGACATTTATATCCTGTTGGTCGGCTCGACTTCGATTCCGAAGGCTTGATTCTGATGACCAATGACGGCGATTTGACCAACAAGTTGACCCACCCGAAATTTGGTCACGAAAAGGAATACCGTGTTTTGCTCGCCCGCCGTCCCGACGAAAAACAACTGGAAATCTGGCGTCGCGGTGTGGTACTGGAAGACGGCGACAAGACCTCCCCCGCCGATGTCAAGTTTCTATCCACGGCAGGAAAAGGCGCATGGATTCGCGTCGTCATGGGCGAGGGGAAGAAACGTCAAATCCGCGAAGTGGGTAGGTTGTTGGGATTGCCGGTGGTGAAGATCATCCGCCTGCGGATTGGCACGCTGCGGCTGGGTCATCTCAAACCGCGCGAGTGGAGGCATTTGACAGCGGGTGAAGTCGCTGAGTTGAAGGGCGAAACGAAAAAGCCAGCTGGCGGGTTTTCCAAAAAGCCGCTGAATCCGAAAGCCAAGCCGAAGCGTCCATTCCCTAAATAGTAGTATCAACAAGGCATTACTACAAGTAACAAAAAACGCTGACCCAAAAGCCGGCGTTTTTTGTTTTCGTGCTTTAGCGAATGTCCAATATCTTCTTTACTTCCTTGCCCAAAACTTTCTTGATGTCTTCCTTCTTGACTCCAGTTACTTTGAAGGTGATGACCGTCAGGCTGGGGTCTGGCCCGGCAAAAGAGCCGAAGCCAAGGAAGTTTCCGCCCGCATTGCTGATTAACCGCGAGACTTTGGCAATCTGTCCCGGCTTGTCTTCCGCCAGCACGCTGACGCGGATGCCCTTTTCATGCGTTCCCATCAGTTCCATGAATACCTTGAACAGGTCGGTCTCGGTAATGATACCCACGACTTTGCCGGCCTTGGTAACAGGCATGCCGCCGATCTTGGCGTCCACCATCATGTGCGCTGCCTCTTCGATGGGAGTGCCCACTTCCACAGTGATCACCTTTTTTGTCATCACCTGTTTGACCGGTACTTTACTCATCAGGTAGTTCATTTCCCAGACGCTGAGCGTGGAAACGGGGGATGGTGATGCGTTCAGCAAATCGCTCTCGGTGACGAAGCCCACCATTTTGCCATCCTTCATAACTGGCCCGCGATGGATATGGTGCTTTTTGAATAAAGACAGCGCCGCGGGGATCGACAAATCGGGCGGGATGGAAATAACCTTATGAGACATTCTTTCATCTACCAGCATTTTTGCCTCCGTATGGGTTGGGTTGAAATGAGCGAATTATTACCCGCACATTATACGTGTGTTTTCCAAATTTTGGCCTTTCCCTTGCAAGAGGTCCAATGTAAAAAACGCCAACCATCGCTGGTCGGCGTTTTTTATAATAAATCGTTGCTACCGTATGTCCACGAGTTTCTTGCCAACTTTTTCCATGGCGGCTTTGACGGCTTCCTTCTTGATGCCCAGGATTTTGAAGGTGACGCCCCATTTGCCCACTTCCGGTCCCGCGTACATGCCAACGGCAATGATGTTGCCTCCGGACTCTGCGATCGACTTGGATACTTTTGCAATTTCTCCCACCTTGTCTTCGATCAGGATGGTGGCGCGCACGCCTTTTTCGCGCGCTCCCATCATTTCGAGCAGGACGTTGAACAGGTCGGTGGCGCTGATCATCCCGACGATCTTGCCGTTGCGGGTGACGGGCATGCCGCCGATTTTCGCATCCGCCATGATGCGCGCCGCTTCTTCGATGGGAGTCTCCAGATCGATGGTCTTCACCTTTTTTGTCATCACATGCCCGACTGTCACTTTGCTTAGCAGGGAATTTATCTCCCAGATGCTTAGTGTTGTGGCAGGGGAGGGGGACGCATTGAGCAGGTCGGAATCGGACACGATGCCCAACATCTTGCCCCCCTTGACCACCGGCGCGCGCCGGATGTTTTCCCTCCTGAACATTGCCAGCGCATCGTGGGCCGGCATCTCTGGCGGGACCGTGATAACCGGATGAGACATTCTTTCGCGAACCAACATTTTTGCCTCCGAATATATTGGATTAAGAACATTTGATTTTGACAAACACATTATCGTTTATATTTCGGAAAAAATCAAACAAAAAACGCCGACTTTCAGTCGGCGTTTTTTGTTTTTGCGGCGATTGCGGCTTCATTCTCCATTCAGGATGCGGGCCAGTTCTGCAGAATCTCGGGACCGCGCAGCCCGCTGGACAAACTCAGGCTCCTTCAGGCGCAGGGCAAGTTGAGCGAGCGACTGTATATGCGCGTCGTGGTTGGGCGCGCAGAAAGCGATCACCAGTCGCACCGGGTCATTGTCCGGGTTGCCGAACGCGACCGGCTTGGCCAGGGTGATTGCGGAAAAACCAACTTCTAAGGCGCCGGCCTCCGGGCGGGCATGCGGCAACGCCAGTCCGGGCGCCAGAACAACATATGGACCTAATTCCCCACGGTTCGCAGCATGGCTAAGACATATTCAGGGCGGGCGGACTGGGTATCCACCAGCAGTTGTCCGGCGGCGCGTACAGCCGATTGCCAGTCATGCGCCGAGATGCGGGCAGCCACGGCTTCAGGTTTGATCCATCCCATTGGTAACACTCCTAATAAGATTTCAAGCGTGAAGGGTATTTTTCGGACATCTTGCGGTTGTGACCGTCACCCTCGGGCACATTTGCGCTGATCCAGATGGGCGGTTCAAGCCCTCGCTCAAGCAGGC
>DAOUAS010000034.1:0-6842 GCA_034433295.1 Anaerolineales bacterium
TTATCAACAGGTACGATTGCCCAGCCATGTCCACCGAATACAGATGCTTGTACCCTTTCTGGGTGAAGAATGGTAAAACGGCTTGTGAACATAGCACTTGCTGAATAGCCTTCAATAAAGATTTTCTCATCCACTTTTACATTGAGTGACGCCAATCTTTCACGAGCGTCATCAATCATTGCAATAAGTTGAAGGTCTTCACGCGCAATATCTGGATATTTGTTTTGCCAAGATTTTTCTAAAGAACCTCTGCCAAGATATTGTGATGCTATTGTGCCATCGCTCTCGTCGTCAAATCGTGGAAATACAGGAACAAGCAAAGGAACTTCAAGTTTATTTGCCCAAGATAATCTTCCTTGCATATTTTCAAGGGTGCGTTGTTTGATGACGTTAAAATCATCGAATCTACCTGTGTTATTTGGTACTACAAGAAGATGACTGCCGCTAACCCTTGATGGAACATAAAGAAAATAAGACCATTTGAAACCTTTTTCAGGATTGGCGGGAATCTCAATCGGTCCAACTGGCGTTGGCAATGGAGTTGGTTTTGGGGTGGGCGTATCAGTAGGCGGTAAAGCAGTTGGAATAGGAGTGTTTGAAGGGCTAACTGTGGGAGCAATATTTGAAGTTGGTGATGTGCAAGATGTACTCAAAAAAACGAAAAGAAAAATTGAAAATAGAATACGTTTATTCATTTCTCTCCTTACTTTTTTATACAACCAACCGCCTAACTACGGTTTATCCAGCGCGCCGTATAAAACCCCAAATGGGGGTTTATACGGCGTTTTTGCTGTATAATTCCTTATATGCATCATTATAAGCCTGTTCCTTTGGAGGGACAACAACACGAAGAGACCTGTCCACGTTCACGCGGACAGGTCTCTTCGTTACATCCTATTTGATAATGCTCTCCCAGTCATCCATCAAAAGATTGCCCATCACTTTGTCGGGTTCGCCCTGGGCGGGGAGGACGTCGCCATCGGGTTCGACGTAGAGCCAAGTTTTGCCCGCGCCCGCGGGGATTTCGTCGTCCACGGTTTCGATGCTGATGGGGTTCATGGCGGAGTACGGGACGGGCATATCCCAGCGCAGGGTGAGGTTGAGGGAACTGGCGATGTCTTGCAGGGCGAGCAGTTCGTCGAGCAGGTCGCTTTCGGCGGCGCTGAGCGACACGCTTTGCGCGCCAAGATGGGCAACCCGTTCGAGGGTGGCTTTGGCGTCGGTCACGTTTTCCTTCGTCAGCGTCAGGTGGACGGTGAGGAAGAGGTCGGCGGGGACGATGGTCTCGATGGCTTTCCATGAGCGCGGTTCGTTCGGCTGGAGGATGACCATCACATGGTCGAGCCCCGTTTGCAGGAGCATTTGCAGATAATCCTTGTCCGCCAGTTTGAGTCCGTCCGTCAGCAAGCCGCAGACCTGACCGTTCTTCTCGGCGTGGTCGATCAACATCAGCAGGTCTTCGCGCAGGGTGGCTTCTCCGCCCGTGAAGATGACATGCGGAACGCCTGCCGCCCAAGCCTTGTCCATGATCGTCTTCCACTCGTCGGTGCTGAGCTCGCGGTCAACGCGTTTGACAGGGGCGTACTGTGCTTGTGTGGCTTCGGGGAGGCGGTACGTGAGGGCGCAGTCAAGCCGCAGGGTGGTCCCAGCCGAATGGGGGGGGACCCGCTCGAAGTTCAGAAAGGAGACGGGATCCAAATCGGGGGTGGAGATCAGGTCGTGAATCTGATCCGCAAAGTTTTGGAAATCCGTCAGCGCGGTGGCTTTATCTACCCGATAACGCTTCGAGATTTGCTTCGCCGCTTCGTCGGGTTCCGTTCCCTTGACGAAGTGGAAGGCATACTCGGCGGCGGTGGGATTGAGCTGCAGGACGGTGGCGGCGTTGAGGATGAGCAGCCCCGAACCGTCCTTGTTGAGGCGGAGGTGCAGTCGGTATGGCTTTTCATCCTGCGCGGCTTGCAGGTGATGGACGCCGGCGGGAAGCGGCTGGGCCTTGGTGAAATTTTCGGTGAGGCGGTCGAGAATGTTCATGGGATTCTCCTGTTTTATCCTCTGACGAAGTGCGGCATTTCGAACGGAATCTCGAGCGAGATTTCCACGAAGCCCGCGTATTCGCCATCTTTATACCACGGGGACTGATAGATGAGTTTCTTCACGCCGTTTTTTTCGATGGTGTACACGTTCTTGACCTTTGCAGCGAGAAGCCTTTCGGTTTTCTGGAGGGAGAGTCCGGGGTGGCAGTCGAGCATGTTCGAGCCGATGAGGTTGTAGCCGCCATCGGCTTCGAAGGTCTTGGCGGCTTTGTCGTTCATTTCGAGGATGATGCCCTCGGCGTCGCAAACGGTGACGGCGGCGGGGAATTCTTTGATCCAGGCGTGGTCAGACATGAGGTCTCCAAGGATGAAGGATGAAAAAAGTCAAAGGTCAAAAGTCGAAGGTCAATTAGCAATCGGCAATCGAAAATCGGAAATCGGAAATTTCAATGGACATCCTCCGCCGCATTCGGGGAGCAGCGAGCAATCGTGACATTTCTCTGGCAGGTTTTGCCGCTCCCGAAGTTGGACAGACAGGGAATGATTCCAAATCGAGTCCCATGAGTCGGTGAGGAGGTTGCCGAGGGCATGATAATACGACTGGCAGGGAATCACGTCACCGTTGGGTTCGGTACACATGCTGTAGAGCGCGGCAGTACAACCCTTGACTCCGAGGTTGTTGGCGGTGGGATCGAACTCGCAGTATTGCGTCGGCGTGTACCAGATGAGCTTTTGTCCACGCGCGGCGATCTTTTGCGTTGCCATGTCGAGGATGGGCTGTAACTCGCTCTCCTGCAGTCCCGTGCCGACGGTCAGACCTTGTCCCGAATAAATCAGGGCATTCAACCCGACAGTGGGGACACCAACGTCAGCGAGAAAATCCAGCGTGTCAGGGATTGCATGGACGTTGGTCTTCAACATGGTGGTGTTAGTCATCACGTAAAGTTTTGTTGCAAGGACATTCTTCAGACCAGCCACGGTCTGCTTGAACGCGCCGCCCGCCCTCATCATCTCGTCGTGGATTTCTGGCACGCAGGATTCGAGGGTGATTTGCACGTGGTCGAGTCCCGCGTCCACAAGCTGCAGGACGTAGTTCATGTCTGCAAGGCGGCGGGCGTTGGTGTTGAGTCCCGTGATTTGTCCGTTGGACTCGGCGTGGCGAATCAGTTCGGGCAGGTCATTCCGCAGGGTGGCTTCTCCGCCCGTGAAGACGATGTGCGGTACGCCGAGTTCCCAGAGTTTGTCGAGAATCTTTTTCCAATGTTCAGTTGTCAGTTCGGCATAATTCCGCTCGCGGGCGTTGTAGCAGTGGGCGCAGTCGTTGTTGCAGCGATAGGTGACAGCCAGATCCATGCGGTAGGGCGCGGACGGGCGCGAACTGAACGGCATGGTGGTATCGAGTTCAAGGTCATGAATTAAGCAAGCGCCATCGGGATTCACCAATTCTGAAATCTGAATTCTGAATTCTGAAAGGTCTTTGATGGCTCGCGCCTTGCTGACGTTGTATTTTTGCTGAATGGTCTTGACTGCCTGCGGTTCGTCGGTCTCTTCTAAAATCAAATACGCCATCAACGCGGCGGTTGGGTTCAAGTGCATGACACTGTTGGCGTTGACAATCAACGTCCCTGTGCCGTCGGGGTCAATGCGAAGGTGAATGCGCGACTTCTGGAACGCGTCCGCGTCCTCGCGGAGATAATGATACAAACCCGATTTTGGATTTGCGGCTGACGATTTACGATTGAACCATTCGCTAAATAAACTCATGTGTGCCTCTAAATTTTGATTCGCGCAAAACAAAGCCTAACCACGGAGACACGAAGGCACGGAGGATTTATCGCACTATAAACGCGGTTTACGCAACGCGAACCACGCACTATGGTTTTCATCCTTCATCCTTCATAATTTATCCTTTTACCGTCCGCCCCCCGCACAGGCGCAAGCACAACCCGCACAGGCACAAGCGCAGGCGCAGCCGCCGCCAGAGCGTCCGCCGCTGCGTCCGCTGGAGGAGGCTTTGGGTGGAGGATTGGTCTTGCCTGTTATCTTTTCTGTGAAGGTGTTGATGTTGCCGATGGTCTTCTGCGAGAAGGTTTGGACGCCCGTCACCATTTGGGCGGCGAAGTCCGCGCCAGGCAGGGAATTGCTGCTGGTCGAGATGGGACGATCCATTGGGAAAGACGAAGGGGTGGCGGGAGGTGGCACAGGACTGTAGGATGGGTCGTAACTTCCCCACCAGCGGGGCATAAAGATGGGTCCGCTGAATGTGCGGCGCGTGCGGTCATCATAATCCTTGTCGAGCATGGTCCATTCGAGGGCTTCTTCGTATTTCTGGCTTTTGACTTCTGGCGTGTCGGCGGCTTCGATCTGCTGCCAGGCGCGTTCCATGATGGACTTGTAATAGTCCACCGTTTCCTTGCGGCTGAACCCGCGCATTTTCTCCGAGACCGATTTGACGAACTTGACCATCATGTCCTGAATGGCGCGAGTACGTTTGGGCGCATCGGATTCCTTGAACGCGGCGAGGAAATCTTTTTCGTACTCATGAAGTTTTTCGGGGAGCTGAGAGGCAATCTCCAGTTTGAGCGGGTCGCGGTCTAGGACTTTTGCCGCTTCCTTCTTGATGACGCCAAAGAGAATCATGGTCAGGACTTTATCGAGCGGCTGCTCCATGAGGATGGCGGATTCGACAGCGGTGAGTCCGCGCTTGATGCCGTGACCTTCAATCGAGACCTTGGGCGGCAGGTATTGCATCTTGCGCCTCTTGCCTTGAATAGCGGAGATAATCGGCATGCCGACAAACATGAAAACAAAGAACCCGCCACAGCATAGTGACGTGATTGTGTCGCTATCGATCCAGGGTTCGGCGGGCTTGACCTGAATGGTTTCCGCGGGGACGTAGGTGCGGGGGAAGGATGAGCCGAAGAGATAATAATTCGACGCGCTGGCGGTGGTGTTTCGCCAGGTATATGTGACGCGGTTCTGGTCGTCGTAGGCGGCGGTTGGTTCAGAGGGGAATCCCGAAGGTGCGGTGTGCCATTTGGGTTCTTCGGGCTTGATATTGGGCGGCAGGTGATAAACCATGGTGAAGTCGGTGCTGCCCGTCACATATTCCGAGCCGAAGTAGGTCGGCGCAAAGACGGCGCTGGCATAGGCTTCATCGTTGTCATCGGGATACAGCACCCCCGTGATCTTCCCAACGTAAACATGGACCGTGCCTTTTCCACTGGCAGGGATGGACTTGTTTCCCATCACGATGGCAAATCCCGAACCGCCTCCTTGATAATCGCTGGTCGAAACCTTGACAGGCACGCCGTCCACATCGGCTTTGACCGTGCTCATGTCGAAGTTGTAGTTGGGCATACCCACATCCACAAAGTCGATCACATGCGAGCCTGTCTGGTTGACGAACGTCCAGCGATAATCCAGCGACATGCTGCCGTCGGAGTTCCAATAGACGTTCACCACCTGCTTCTCCACCTGAAAATAGTAGGAATCACCCTGGGCAGAAGCGGACGTGACGACGCCCACTGTCAATAAAATTACCAACGCAATCAAAAATATCTTTTTCATGCTGCCTCCAACGTTGAACGTTTAACGTTAAACGTTCCTACCACTTCGGTTCTTCGGTCATTTGATATACGGTGTGACAATACGGGCAGTTGACCATCGGCGCGCCGTTGGCGAGGGTGATGTCCTTCGCAGACAGAGTCCCGCCGCAGGATCGACATTTGACTTCCTCGATCTTGGTTTCACCTGGCAGATCCACCTTCATCGTCACCTGCTGGATGACTTCGGTCTTCGTCCCCTTCAACGCGGCGATGACCATGCCTGCTCCGCCTGCGAAAAACAAAATGCCGACAGTGGCAAAGCCAAGTCCGTACGCCAGCCAGGACGAATTCCCGCGCGCGCCCGTGGAGCCGATGATACTCAAAGCGCCATATCCCAACAGGCATACGCCAATCAAAAATAAAACTCCAGCGCCGATGTAAAGAAGGGTTTTGTTTGCCATGTTTCGAGACTCCTATGTGTTAGACTTCGGAAGTCTTGAAGACTTCCGAAGTCGTGCTTTACATACGACAAGTCTAGCATTTTCGTCTCATTCGGACAATTGACATTTGTCCTTATATTTCACCTGTTGTTGTCCAGTTTACAAGACCTGACAGGTTTTACCGCGACCTGAGTTGAACGGGATTCGGTGTATCAAAATCCGCCTGATTGCTTGGAGCCTTGTGAAAACCTGTCAGGTCTGTTTGGCAGTTTGACTCTTAGCGCAGTAAAGAAGTTGATAACCGCAATCCCCGCGCCAAACAGGAAGACGTATTGAAAGCCGAGGGCATTCCAGACCAGTCCACCCAGCAGCGCAGCAGAGATTGAGAAGACGTGGTCAATGGTCACAGCGGCGGTCAGGGCTGGCTGGATGTGGTCAGGTTGGAGGGCAATCTTCTTCATGTAGGTCGCCCGCGCCATGCTGACGGAGAAGATCATCTGGTCGATCAGGAAGCAGGCGCAGACCACGAGGAAGGCAATGTTTTCGGGGAGGAGGAATTTGGCGAAGCCATACCCAAAGCAGACGAAGACCAGGATGACGGCTTCGGAAGCCAAAACTGTCCGCTCGCCAAATTTATCGATGGACCAGCCAAGAAACGGCTGGAAGAGAATCCCGATCACCCCGCCGATGGTGTAGAGTGTCGCCATGATCTGGGTCGGTTGTCCCATCACACTGACCAGCACCCAGGGCGCGAAGGTGATGAAGAGTTGTTTGCGCGCGCCCGAAAGCACGTTCAAGGCATAGTACAGGCTGTATTCCCT
>DAOUAS010000035.1:0-8029 GCA_034433295.1 Anaerolineales bacterium
TATAGGGTTGCGTTCTTGGGCAGGTCAACCGTGGGAGTGTAGAAGGAAATCACCGGGTTGCCAGTGTGAACCACTTGCGTGAAGGTGTTGTTCTTCGAGATTTGGATGGTGTAGCCGGTAATGGCCGCCGGTCCTTCCGACTCATCCCAATCGAAGAAGGGACGCAATTCCTTCGAGACGAATCCGTCCGCAGGCAAGACTAGCGTTGGCGGTTGTACCACCGTGCGGAATGACCAGACGGGAGACCATGCTCCGTTTTCGGGAAGCGTATCCACACCGCGCACGCGCCAGTAGTATTTGGTGTTTGCATCGAATTCGTCTGCCGGGGTGAACTGGTTATTTGCAAGACCAACAATATCCTCGTCCAGCACAATTGCGGCCGGAGCAAAACCGGGGTCAGTGGCGACTTGAATCTGATATTTGTCGAAGGCCGGGGCGCCTGCCGGGATGACCAACACGTTCCACCTAAAGAGCGGCGTGTAATCTGTGACGAGGGCATTGTTGGCTGGCAGATTCAAAACGGGCGCGGCAGGCGGGTATGGTCCTTGATAGGAACGCGTCTCAGACCAGTTGGAGGGGCCATTGGCGCTTCTGGTTTGGACGCGCCAGTACAGTTTGCCTTTTGGCAGGTCGACAGTGGGCGTATAAGTGGATGCAACCGGGTTTCCGGTATGTGAGATGGTCGAGAAGGCGCTGGATGTGGAGAATTGAATGGTATATCCGATAATCCCGGCTTCTGGCACATCTGTCCAATCGAACACGGGGCGCAGGGTCAGGATGGAATTTCCATTGTCCGGCGAGAGGAGTGATGGAGGCGAGACAATCACCTTGAAACTCCACCAGGCCCCGGCGTTGGCGTACACAGGGACGAGGGTCCCGTTGTAGGCGCGCACCTGCCAGTAGTAGGTTTGATTGTTGGTCAGCCCGCTGAGATTGACGCTCGTGAACGGCGTTGTCTTCCATGAGGTGTCGCAGGCGTTGTTGTTGACTTCATCGACACAATACTGGTATTCCATCGCTCCGGCGCTGGCGCCCCACTTGAGGGTTGGGTTGACGGGTTGTTTCAGCGCGTTATTTGCCGGCATTGTCTTGGCAAAGGCTCCAGGCGGCACAACGGTCGAGAACGACCACTGCTCGAAGTATGGGACATTGCCAAAGACTGTCTTGAATCCCGGTTTGACGAGACTCACCCGATCATTGAAGTAGAGCGGGATGACCGCCGCATCGGTCTCGACGAGGATTTTCTCCGCCTGCTGAAGGAGCGGAATACGCAAGGCGGGATTCAATTCCGAACGGCTCTGTTCGAGCAACTGGCGGTAAAGGGAGTTGTCCCAGTTCATGAAGTGCGGGAAATCATAGTCGGGGTTGAACACGTCATTGATGATGTTATGCGCGTCGAAGTAATCAATGTACCAGCCCATGCGGAAGCCGTTATATTCACATGTCCCCGGGTTGGCTTCGCAATCGCGCAGCCATTGGTAAAGGCTGCCATCCTTGTAATGGGTTTCCACGGAGATGCCCAGGACCGTCTCCCATTGAGTTGCAAGCGCGTCGATCATGGGCTGCTGTCCAATATAAGCGTAAATGTGGACGGGTGGCAGCCCAGCGCCGCCGGGGTAGCCCGCAGTGGCGAGGAATTGTTGCGCCTGCGTTGGGTTGTATGCAAAGCCGACAGCATTGCCTTGATAGCCGGGCAGTTCAGGCGGAATCACGCCGGTGGCTGGCTGTCTCCACGGAGTGCCCAATATATCGAGGAGGGCATCACGGTCGGTCGCCGCGGCAAGCGCCTTGCGGACGAGGAGTTTGTCCGTTGGTCCCTCTTGAAGGTCCAATCCAATATACTGAACGCCGGGCAGGTCCGAATAAACGTGTTCGAACCTGTAATTCGGGTCATTTTGGGTCGTGACGGGGGCATTCATCATCACGTCGATTTCGCCGCGTTTGTAGGCTTCGAATGGTTCAGCCGGATCGCGGAAGATGGAAAAACCAATCTGCGGGAGAATGACCTTGGACAAATTGTAATGGTAGGGATTCTTCGCAAGCAGGAAGTGCGCCTTGTCGTGTTCCAAGAGTTTATAGGGACCGTTTGCCACAAAGCGGGCCGGGTCCGTCCATGTATTGGGATATAGATTCAGGACAGCCATACGGATCGGAGAGATGGCCGGCGTTGCCAGAATCTTGGGGAAGTATGCGCTCTTCTGCGTCAGGGTGATCTGCAAGGTGGTGGTGTTCAACGCCTTCACACCAACGGCATTTTTGTCCGTGATCGAACCGTTGTTATATCCTTCGGCTCCCTGTATGTCGAACAATAAAATCGCGTAATCCGTGGCGGTATCCGGGTGAAGGTTGCGCAATATGCCGTCCACATAATCCTGCGCGGTGACCGCCTGGCCGTTCGACCACTTGTTCGCCCGCAAGGGAATCGTATACACCAGTCCGTTCGTGGAAACGCTGTAATTCAAGGCTGCGGCGGGAATCAATGTCGCATTGTCTCCCAAACGGAAAAGCGGTTCATATAACAGGTTGAGCACGGCAAAATCATCGAGTGAATACCCTGGACGCTTGAGATCCACATCATTAGCAAGCGCCACCACCAACGGGACCGTGCTGGGCGCAACCCATACGGTGTAGGTATCCCATGACCAAGCAGAGGTATCGTGATCCCCATCGTCCACGCCGGCGTCACCGGTAGAGCCGTTGATGATGTTGTAGGTGAATTGCTCGAAATCCTCGTCGCCCTTGTGGCCGTAATCCGCCGTCCAGTTGCCAAGGGCATTTGCCTTGACATGACGCGGCGTCCAGTCGTCCGTCTCCCAGACGTTGACCCAGACGTCGGCGTTGGCGGGGGCGGTTCCGGATAGAGTATCTGCAGTCAGGTTCCAGCCGGTCACTTTGATGTCCGCAACAGTCAGCGTCTTCGTCGTAGTGCCATCGGTCATGGTGACGATGTGCCCGGGCGCGAGGGTGAATCCATCCAGTTCGAAGCGCAGGTAGGTATTTCGCGAGTCCCAGGGAGGATAGTAGGCTTCCAGCGAATCGGTATAGTTCACCGTTCCCACCACAGCGGGGTCGTCGATTGTCAGCGTGACTGTCGCGCCGTCGGGCCACTCGTTCCCTTCGATGACGTTCTCGTTGATGCGGGCGATGATGCGGGTGTTGGGGACGTTCGTCCCATACATGGTGCTGTCGCCGTCATCGTCCCATTGTGACGAATCGACCCAGGAGCCGTAGGTCAGGTCGGATGTTTCTTGTTCGTCGCCTTCGGTGCCGGGATGGGCAAAGTCCGCCGTCCAGTTGCCGCCGCCGTCGGTTTCCTCGTGACGGTTGATGCAGGGACCGGAATTGGGGCATGTCCAAACATCCACTGGCGAGTTTGGTTTTCCAACCCCTGTGACGACATCCGTCGCAATGTCAATGTTGGTGAATTCAAGCGGCAGGACGGTATGCGTCTTCGTGGTGACGCCGTCGTTCGCGGTGATGATAAACCCGGCCTGTATGTCGAAATCTCCAGAGAGACTCAAATAGGCGTAAGTCTGCCCTGAACCCCAGGGGGTTGTCTCGGTAACGGTGGCTGAAGTCGAATGATCGGGGTTTGATGGCGTTCCAGGGTTGTCAATCGTCATAGTCACTGTGCCGCCCATCGGCCAGTCAACCAGTTCGATTTCATCGAAGTTCGCCCTGACTTGAATCACCGGGTTGGGTATATGCCAATCGGCGCGGCTGGCATCACCATCCGTATCGTAGCGCAAGGCGGCGCCATCGAGTCCTGGTGTCAAATCGTAGGTGCCCTGATCGCTCCATGGCGCTGAAAAGTCGGCGCTCCAGTTGCCGCTCCCATTGGCAGTAACCATTCGATATGGCGCGCCATCGCGGTAGATTTCAACCCATACCACCGTGTTCGGGGAGGTGGTACCGGAGATCGTATCGGCGGCGACATTCATATTGATAACGGCAATATCCGAAACTGTGTGCGACTTGATCCGCGGGCCGTCGGCGACCGTGACCAGGTCGCCCACTTGATAATGGTAGATGCCGTTCAGGTCGAATTCAGCCAAATATTGGTTTGGATCCCACGGAGCGTGTCCCACCGTGCGGGTGGCAGTGTAATCGGGGTTTTGCGGCGTGCTGGGACGGTTGATGGTCAACGTCACAGTATTGCCGAGCGGCCATTCGCGCGCCTCGATGCGATCCGAGGTGACGAACACCTGCAAGTGGGGATTGAGCACGTACCAATCAATATCGGTATGGTCGCCGTCTTCATCCGGCTGGCGGACTTCGTTGCCTGTTCCAGGTTTAATATCGAACAAGGCTTGCTCATCGGGGTCTGGCCCCGCGCCCGGGGCGGAGAAATCGGCCACCCAGTTGCCGAGCCCATTGGCAGTGACACGCCGGATGGCGCATCCGTTTTCATCGCAAAGATGACCAACTTCCAGATAACTGCCCGGAGACGCGGTTCCTGTCAAGGTGTCCGTCGCCGGATCCACGGAAGTAAGGGTCAGATTTGTGACAGTATGCGTCTTGGTGGTGGTCCCGTCCGTCATGGTGACGTACATGCCCGCCGCAAGATCGTACCCGCCCACGTAATCGAAGCGAACAAAGGTGTTATTCGGATCCCAGTCGGCCTGGACAACGGTCTGGGGGCTTGATGTAAATTCAGGCGTGCCGTTGTGGTCAGTGTCGATGGTAATCGTCACCGACGCGCCCAACGGCCAGCCGTAGCCTTCCACGTTGTTCTGGGTCAACTGGACGTGGAAACGCGGGTCGCACTCGAAGTTAACATTGACATCGCCGTCGAGGATGCCCTGTTTCACACCCGCTATATAATCCTTCACCGCCTGCGGGACGACTGAATCCGTCTCATGATAGGGAGCCAGCCCCACGCCGTTATTGGACAGATCGAACATCGCGGTTTGCGAATTGAACGTCCCGCCCAAATAAGCCTGGATCGTCTGGTAGACAGCATTGTCCACACGTTTCATGGCGCTGGTGAGCAGTTTGTCCGAGCCGTCCACCGTGCCATTGCCGAACACCGTCTGATATTGATCGACATCCACACCGATGCTGAAAAAATTATTCTGGGCGCTGTACAGGATCGCTCCGTCGCCGGTTGGTCCAGCCGCCGCAAAGATGACGTCAGCACCATTTGCAATCATATCCTGGGCTGCGCTTTCTCCTACAGCGGGATCGTTAAAAGTACCAGTGTAATTGATCAAGACATTTGCGTCTGGATTGGCGCATTTTGCGCCATTGCGGTATCCCTCGGCAAAATCAACTACCGCTGGAATGTCGATTCCTCCTACAACGCCGATGGTATCGCTCGTTGTCATCTTCCCTGCGAGAACGCCAGCCAGATAACCGACCTGCTTCTCGTCGTATTCGGTACCGCGTAAATTGGCGGACGGATTATCAAAGACGAAATCAATGACGGCAAATTTCTTTGTTGGGTTGGCGCTGGCGGCGGCAGAAAAAGCATCGCCCAAAAGGAAACTATCGCCAATGCACAATTCATTTCCATCGTCTACACATTGCTGGACGAGTGCCGCATATTCCGACTCACTGGCAGGCTCGTACAGTGTTTTTACGATTCCCAGATTGGTTTCTGCCTGCACCAAGCCATCATACGCCATCCCATTCCAACCATCGATCCCAGAAACGTCAAAGACCAAACCAACTTTGACGCCCGTTGCTCCCGCCTGTTGACTCGAAAGCAGAATCAAAATCAGCAGGGCAAAGGTCAAGGCAAAACGCAGATACTTCATATTTGTTTTCATTTCGTCCCTCCCAAGGACCAAGCTTAAAAAAGATAACCGACCAGACAGGCCGGTTTCGCTATTGGCTCCCCAATGCTCGCCCCCACGCTTGTGGGTTAAGCGACCACCATTAAAGCATTGGATCATTGCCGCCGTTTGGAATGCGCACAGTGACGAAATATATTCAATTGTCGTTCAAGGGAGCGTCTGGTTAACTATAAGAATTTGTTCGGACAAGTTAAAGATAAATTCCCACGCTCAAATGATAACAGGAAGGCAAATTATATACAATAGGCAATATGTCATTTCTCACTTGACCCTCTTCACAAGTAGCCCTACAATTCAATTGCCAAGTGATTTTGAAATTCAACTCTCATAAGGAGATTTACAATGTCCGACTATTTGTTTCGCGGTTCCCTTGAACAACTCGACCCCGACGTTTACGAACTGACCCAGCTCGAAGCGGAGCGTCAGGCTCGTAAGCTGATTTTGATCCCCTCCGAAAGCCAGGCTCCGCTCGCGGTGCGCGACGCGATGGGTTCTGCTTTCCAGAACATCTACGCCGAAGGCTATCCCAACGAGACGACCCGCTTCCAGACCCAGGAAGAAATTTTGGATTACGCCGCCCAGTTGACCCATTACCGCCGCTATGCCGACCCGCGCTATTACAAGGGCGTGGAATATGCCGACCTGATCGAGTCGCTGGCAATCCGCCGCTGCGCCGAAGCCTTCGCCGCCAACGGCATCAGCGCGGACCAGATCAATGTCAACGTGCAGGCGCTTTCGGGCGGACCCGCCAACAACGCCGTGTACCATGCCCTCGTCAAACCCGGCGACACGGTGATGGGCATGAACCTTTTCTTCGGCGGACATCTCTCGCACGGCTCCCCGGTCAACCGCTCGGGCAAATACTTCAACATCGTGCCCTACACCATCGACCCCTTGACCCAGCAGATCGATTACGACGCCGTGATGGCGCTGGCAAAGGAACACAAGCCGAAGATGATCATCGCGGGCTATTCCTCCTACCCGTGGATTCCCGACTGGAAGAAGTACCGCGAGATCGCTGACGCGGTGGGCGCCTACCTGCTGGCGGACATCGCCCACATCGGCGGGCTGGTGGCGGCGGGAGTCGTGCCCTCGCCCATCGGTTATGCGGACGTCATCACCTCGACCACGCACAAGACCCTGCACGGTCCGCGCGGCGCGATCATCATGACCACGAACAGGGAACTGGCGAAGTTGATCGACAAGGCGGTCTTCCCCGGCGAACAGGGCGGACCTCACGTCCACATCTTTGCCGCGCTGGCGTTGACCTTCAAACTGGCGCGCACACCCGAATTCAAGGTCTTGCAGGAGCAGACCATCAAGAACGCCGTCGCCATGGCAGACCAGCTCAAGAAACGCGGACTCACCGTCCCCTACGGCGGGACGAACTGCCACATGCTCAACATTGACTGCCGCACGATCAAAGCCCCCGACTGCACGACCCTCTCCGGTGACCGTGCCGTGCGCATCCTCGACCTGGTGGGCATCGTCGCCAACCGCAACACCATCCCCGGCGACACTGCCGCCCTCGACCCGTCTGGTGTGCGCCTCGGCACGCCGTGGATCACCCAGCGCGGATTCGACGAAGCCAAGTCCCGCCAACTGGCAGACATCATCGCCGACGTGCTGCTTGCTTCTGCGCCGCATCGCATCGAGACACCCAACGTCAAACGCACCAAGCGCCGCGCCAAGATCGACTTCAACGTCTTCGAGGAAGCCCGCTTGAAGGTCCGCGCAATGGCTGAATCCGCCGGCGTGGATTTCAAGCCCACGACCCACGGCTATCCCCACTTCTTTTACGTGGACGACAAGTCCAGCGGCGTCTTCGACATCGAAGGCTTCCGCGTGCGCCAATTCTTGAACTACACCCTCACCAGCGACGTCTCCGCGCTCAAGCCGGGTGAAACACAGGCGACCAAGGTCATCACCCCGCGCGGTGAAGTGACCGGCGCGCTGACCTGCGTCGATTTGACCCACTTTCGTTTGAGCGTGCCAGCCGAACAGGGCGGACTCGTCGGCACCTGGCTGCGCGACCACTCCGACGGTTACACCTCCGTCAGGTTGGATGGTCAGCCCGATTATTCGCCGGTGCATATCCCGGGTCTGGTCGTCGTTGCCGACTCGAAGGAGAAGCCCGCCAAAGCCACGGGCGAAGCCGTCAGCGCCACCAAGCCTTTTTACATCGGAATCAGCAGCGGGAACGGGAAGGAACTTCCCAGCTTCGAGTGGAC